>JAIXVL010000010.1 GCA_027483045.1 Lysobacteraceae bacterium | reverse complement strand
TACTGTGCGCGTCACCGACGAAGCGGGCGCGGTGCTGTTCGAGCACGCGGTCGAGGCCGGCGACATTTGGCGCATGTGCCAGACCAAAGACGCGCCCATCCAGGATTGGGTGAAGCTGGCCGTGAGCCGCGCGCGCATCAGCGATACGCCGGCGATCTTCTGGCTCGACGCGGGCCGCGCACACGATGTGCAGGTCATTGCCAAAGTCGAGCGCTACCTCAAAGACTACGACACGCACAGCTTGGATATCCGCATTCTGGCGCCGATGGAGGCGATGAAGGCGTCGCTCGCACGCATCCGCCAAGGCAAGGACACCATCTCGGTGACCGGCAATGTGCTGCGCGACTACCTCACCGATTTGTTCCCGATCATGGAGCTGGGCACCAGCGCCAAGATGCTGTCGATTGTGCCGCTGATGGCTGGTGGCGGCCTGTTCGAAACCGGCGCCGGTGGCTCGGCACCCAAGCACGTTCAGCAGTTCGTGCAGGAGAACTACCTGCGCTGGGATTCGCTCGGTGAATTCCTTGCGCTCGCCGCGTCGCTCGAGCACGTGGCGCAGCGCTGGATCAATTCCTCGGCGCCGGTATTGGCGCGCACGCTAGACCTCGCCAACGGACGCATCCTGGACGAAGACCGAGGTCCTTCCCGCAAGGTGGGCGGGCTCGACAATCGCGGCAGCCACTTCTACTTGGCGCTTTACTGGGCCCAGGCTCTGGCAGCGCAGAACGACGATGCCGCGCTGAAAGTAAAGTTCGCGCCGTTGGCCAAGGCCTTGTCGGAAAACGAAGACAAGATCGTGGCCGAACTTCTGGCGGTGCAGGGCAAGCCGGTCGACATCGGTGGCTACTACCACCCAGATTTGGCCAAGACGGCGGCGGCGATGCGCCCAAGCGCCACGTTCAACGCAGCGCTGGCGAGTTTCGCCGCAGCTTGATCGCTGCGGCATCGGCGCCGCAAATGCCAAGGCCCGCATCACGCCGCACTGTTTACGGTGCGGCTGCTCTGACCATGCGGTTTGCGTGATGCTCGACGAACCACTGCATAAAGGCAGCCGACGGCAGGGCGCCGCTCCAGTAGTAGCCCTGACCGGAATCGCAGCCTAGGGCCTGCAGGCGGCGCGCGGTGGGTTCGTCTTCAATGCCTTCGGCAACGGTACGAATGCCCAAGCTTGACGCCATTTGAGCGATGGCTCGCACAATGCCTTCGCCCTGCTTAGCCTCGCCGAGGCCGCGCACAAAACTCTGGTCAACCTTCAAAGACTGCACGTGAAAGCGTTGCAGATACCCAAGGTTGGAGTAACCCGTTCCGAAGTCATCAATCGACAAGCCCACACCCATGGCGCGCAGGCGTTCAAGGCGTGCACGCAAAGGCTCAGCATCGCCCATAAGGCTGGATTCGGTGATCTCGAGTTGCAGTTGCTGAGGCGGCGCGGCAGTGGCCTGCAGCGCACGCTGCACCACTTGCTCAAGCTCGCCGTGCACCAACTGCACGGGTGACACATTCACCGAGACCAAAAGGGGCGGAAGGCCGCGGGCTTCCCAGCGGCGCACTTGCGCCACGGCTTCCTCAAGAGCCCAGGCACCCACGGCATGAATCAAACCGCTGCGCTCAGCCAAAGGAATGAATGCGCTCGGCGGCACGAGGCCACGTTCTGGGTGGCGCCAACGCATCAGAGCCTCGACGCCAGTCACCCTTCCCGAGGCCAATTGAACGATGGGCTGGTAATGCAGCTCCAGCTCGCCACGTTGCAAGCCCGTGCGCAACTCAGACACCAGACGCAGATGTTCGCCCACATCCAGATCCACTTCGGGATCGGCAAATCGAAACGCATTGCGGCCTTCTGCCTTAGCGCGCGCCATCGCTGCTTCGGCGCGATTCAACAACTGCTCGAAGCTATCTCCATCACGGGGGAACTGCGCAATGCCAATCGAGCTACCACAGGCAATTCGCAAGCCATCGCGGTCGAAGGGCTCGGCCAGACCTTCAAGTACACGTTGCGCAAACACCGCCAAGCTATCGGCATCGACCGACTCATGGCTGACGACAACGAATTCATCGGCGCCCAAACGGCCCAGAGTGTCGGTGTCAGACGCCAGCACGCGTAGGCGCTCGGCCATGCGCTGCAATACGGCATCGCCCACGCCATGGCCCAGCGAATCGTTCACGCGACGAAAATCATCGAGGTCGATGACCATCAACGCCAACGGCTCGTCATCGCGCTTGGCGCGTGCCATCGCTTGGCCGAAGCGATCTTGTACCAACAAGCGATTGGGCAAGCCGGTCAGGGCGTCGTGCTGCACCAGAAAGGCCAAACGCGCCGCGCTGTCCTTTGCTCGCTCGCTCTCGGCTTCAGCGCGCGCCACTGCCGCTTGCAGGTCGCGGGCCACAGTGCGAGCACACACCGCAATGATGACCAGAATCATCGCGCGGTTGATGAAGCTCCACAGTCCTACGCCCTGATCGATCGGCACGAACCAACCGTGTATCTCGGCCCAAGCTAGGGCCCCGAGCGACAGCAGCATCACGCCGCCCAAGGCAAACAGCGGCCTCGGGCTGATGGTCATGGCGGCCAAAACCAAAATGCACGGGTAGGCCAACACCGCGATATCGCGAATGCCGGTTCGCAGCCAGATCACCACGGTGCAAACGACCGTCATCGTCCAAAGAACGGAGAGCAACGACCGCTTCAAGTGGCCCGTATGCAGCCAGTAGAGCGACAGCAGCAGTGCCACCTGCCCACCCACAAAAGCAAGCAGCACGGGCCAATCCACCCGAGTCGCATTGATCAGAGCCGCCACCAGCAAGGAAGCGATCAACAGAACGATGAGCTGGCGCAGGCGTCGTGCCTGCAAAGCCAGCAAAGGATCGCTGTAGCGAAAGGCGTTAGGCAGCTGCACGCGCGCGCCTGGACTCAGGCCTTAGGCGAATAGACCGCGGCGTGGATGCACGACAGCACCGCCACGATCGGCCAACCAAAGGGCAGCAAACTCACCGTGATCAACCATGTGATTGCAAAGGCGATGGCTGCAAACGCCAACCAAAACGCTGCCCAAAGAATGCGGCCCTGCAGCAATTGACCTAGGCCCGGGAAGAAGAGACTGCACAAGGCAGCAATGACGTTGCCGGCACTGCCGCGCGATGTTGGTGAATCACTCATCTCGAACCCCCGCCGATTCGTATCAAGGCACTCAGGGTGCGACCGTTTTGCCTCTTTCGCAAGGTCGAATGCCGCAAAAGCCTAGCCGGCTCCCTGCACGGGTGCCTTGCTGGGGAAACGTACGGTGACGGCACAACCCATGGCGGGCGAACTGTCGATGTGAATCTCGCCGCCCAAGGTTTGCTCGACCAAGGTGCGCACAATGCTTAAGCCCAAACCGGTGCCGCCATGCGCTCGTGCGGTGGTGAAGAACGGCTCAAAGGCCTTCTGCCGTACATCGTGTGACATGCCAGCGCCGGTATCGCGCACGCACACCCATGCCGTCAGTGCATCACCGCCGGCCTCAATCTCGATGGTGGCGTTTTCCGGCGGATTCTCACCGTAGCCATGCGTGCAGGCATTCACCACCAGATTGGTCACTACCTGCGCCAAGCTGCCGGCATAGGTATCGCAGGCCACGACGGGCACGGCACCCAAACGCGCAACCACCCGTCGACGACGCAACATGGGAGTCAGCGTTGCGACCACATCGGTGAGCACGCCGCCCAGCAGGAACTGCGCGCGCACATCGTGGGTCTGGTCGGCCGAGGTTCGCTTGAAGCTTTCCACCAAACTGGCAGCACGCTCTGCATTGCGCTGCGCCATATGTAGCCCTTCAGCCAACTCGTCGAGATCTGCATTGAATTTCGTGCGGGTCAGTTCACCACTCGCATGCGCGCGACGCATTTCGGCCAACACTTCTGCACTGTGCGAAACGGCGGTCACGATGACGCCCACCGGCGTATTGATCTCGTGAGCGATGCCCGCCACCAGTTGGCCTAGCGCAGCAAGTTTTTCGCGCTCGACCAGATGGCTTTTCGCTTGCTCCAGATACTCCAAGGCTGCGCGCAGTTCGGCCGTGCGCTCCGCCACACGCTCCTCGAGCGACGCATTCAGCGCCTCAAGTCGATCGCGGTAGTCACGGCGCTCGGCCGCCGTGAGAGCGCGGCCAAACAAGTCGGACAGGCTGCTGAGGAACGCCACCTCTTCTGGCGTCCAGTGACGCGCGGGGCCGCGGTTTTCAGCGCAAACAATGCCGACCATGCGCCCGTGTTGCCGGATTGGGCAATCGAGCATCGAAGAAATGCCCAACACATCGAGGTAACCGATCGCAAACTCAGCAGTATCGGGGTGTTGCGCAGCATCACTGGCAACGATGCTGCGTTCGCGCGCGAGCGCAGCGAAGTAACGCGGGTATTGATCGGCGGTAAGGGCAATCTCGGGAAGATCGCGATGGCCACCGTCGTGACTATCGAACAAGTGGATGCAACGAATGGACTGACCATCGCCGGCGCGCATCCATAACCCGCAGCGATCAATACCCAGGCCTTGTGCCGCCGCGTTACACAGCGATCGCGCCGTGAGCGCCAATTCGCCATCGTCGATGTAACTCGCCTGAGTCAGCGCGAGCAACAGACGTTCTGCGGTGTCGGTCATGTGGCAGTAGAGAGCGCTTCCGAGCGCGTGACCAAAAGCGCATCCAAATGCAGCAAGGCCAAGTCGACCATGTCGGGGTCCAATTCTCGACCGCGCTCATCGGCAAGATAGGCACGCAGTTCAAGCGGCCCATGACTGGCGCGACCGGGCTGGGGCGATAGGAAGGCATCCATCACGTTGGCCACCGCCAGTAAGCGGCTCTCCACCGAAATGGCATCACCCCGCAAGCCGACTGGATAGCCACGCCCATCCCAGCGCTCGTGATGCTCGCGTGCCAACGTTGCTGCCAAGCGGCCTTCGGCAGTGTTCAAACGTTGCAATAGGCGCGCGCCGACCAGTGGGTGTTCGCGCAAGGAGTCGCGCTCGGCACCTTCCAAAACTTCGAATTTCAGCAAGGCTTCGCGGATGCGCTTTGGCAAGCCCATCAACCCAATGTCATGGAGCGTGGACGCGTGGCGCAGCAACTCCACGCGCGTCGCCGGGAAACCCGCCAAGCGGGCCAGATGCGCGGCAAGCATCGAAGCGGCAACGGCGTGCGGAAACTGCTCGGCCACTTTCTCATCGACGACCTGAGCGAGCAGATCCACGATGTCGTGGAACGCATGCTCGATCGTTGCAATGTCGCGAAACGAGCGAATGGCACTGTGCGCCACCGTGCGCAGTTTCTGTGCCAAGAGCTCAGTCTTTTCACGGTAGTCGTTGATGTCGTAATCGCGAATGACGCGATCTTCGGGCAAGTTGCCAGGCTGGCCCGTGCGCACCACCAAACGTGTCTTGTGATTGCCTTGCTCGTCGCGCACAGCGCTGATGAGCTTGAGGCCAGCTGTCGGCGCTTCCATCACCATGTCGATAAGGCCAAGCGCGATATCAGGGTGCAATGCAAACAGCGCAATGCCTTCTTCAGCGCTGGACGCTTCAAGTAAATCGAGCGGACGGCCATCAACCTTCAGGCCGCCAAGTGCAAGACGCGTAATCGCTCGTACCGATTCATCGTCATCGACGACGGCCACCTTCCAACCAGGCTCCGAATGCACCGGAGGCTTGGGCGCGCTGTGATCCTCGGCTGCAAAAATCAGGTCGTCGCCTGTCGCCACGGGGGGAGCTCGCAAGGGGCCGGAAGCGCCGAGAATGCCAGAACTTACGTTCATGTGAGTAGAGGCCTCCGCAAACGCTTGTCAGGCCGCGCGACCGACCTGCGTCAGGTAAGCACGGCCACAGACCGTGACCCGCTGCACGCTTCCGGATCGCAGAAAGGTATGAAAGGCCGTGAATTGTCAAACGGCGTGTTTCACTTCACGCCTATCGCATTGGAATCCCCCGCCATGACCTGCGCCCTCTCTGGCTTCATTCGCAGTGCCCTGCTCGTTTTCGCATTGGCAGTGATCGCGGCGCCAATGGCAGGCGCCTTCGACACAGCGGCATCGACAGCGAAGCTGATGTCCGAGGCGGAGCAAAGGACCGACAGCCTGGAGTCGGCGCTCGCCGCCAAGAATGAGCCCGCCGCGCGCGAGGCTGCAGCGGCGCGACTGACCGCACTTCGCAGCCTGCTCGAAATCGACCCCACGCGCGTTGCCCCCCTTCTTCTGACTCAGCCCGAGGCCGAAAGTGTGCACGTCGTGGTCGGCGACGCTGTCGAGACTTGGCTGGGCGAAGTCGAGGGCGAGCTGTCGGTCTACCACTTCGACGATTTCGAGCGGGGCCGCAGCTGGGACGAGCACGTGCTCACCGTTGACGGCAAGCGCTACGACCTCGTCGGCATGACGACTTTGCGCGACCTGCCAAATCGCAGCCGCGTGCGCATCGCCAACGCCGTACGCATTGACGACGCCATCCTCGCCCTCGATCCGGTCGAGGTGCTGCCGCGGCCCGCGACGAAGGCACCCAACCGCTACGCCAGCGCGCGCATCGCGCTGCTGATGGTGAACTTCAGCGACGACACGCGAACGCCGTGGACGCAGGCGCAGATGGACGCGGCCATGCAGACCAACTCGCGTTGGTACGACGAGGTCAGCCACGGCAAGCAGACGACCACGTTTCAGGTCTTCGGCTGGTACACGATGCCGAGCCCGAAAGCGGGCTGCGACTACCGCCGCATCGAGACCGAGGCCGAAGCCGCGGCGCGCGCCGCGGGCGTTGACCTCTCGGGCTACAACATCGTCGCCTTCGCCTTCCCGAACATCGACTGCGGCTGGGCGGGCTTGGGTGGCGGCGGCAACTTCTGGCTCAACGGGAACAACAGCCTGCGGGTGATCTCGCACGAGGTCGGCCATGTGCTTGGGCTGGGCCATGCCAATTCGGTGCGCTGCACCGACGGCCAGTACACCGACACCGCCAGCTGCACGCGCAACGAATACGGCAGCCCCTTCGACGTAATGGGCGCGGCGAGTTCCGGGCATTTCCATCCGGGCGCGAAGACCTACCTCGACTACATCGAGGAGCGCACCGGAACGCAGGGCTTGCAGACGGTAACCCGCAGCGGCGAGTACGACGTCTTCCCCTACGCCACCGCCACCACGCAGGTGAAGGCGCTCGGCATTCCGCGACTCTCGAACCAGCGCATGTACGTGGAGTATCGCTCGGCCTTCGGCTTTGACGCTTCGCTCGGATCGCGGGTCGGCACGCGCGTGCAGCTGACCACCGGCACCAACACGCTGATCGACCTGACGCCGGCCACGACGACTTGGGACGACGCCTCGCTCACGGTCGGCGCGAGTTACGACGAAACGGGTACCGGCATCCGCGTGCAGCTGCTATCCGCAGACGCGACGAAAGCACGCGTACGCATCGACCTCGACCCCTGCGGCCGCACGCTGCCGCTGGTGCAGGTCACCGACCTGACGCCGGCTTCGCTGCCCGGCCAGCCGAAGCGCCTGCGCGTCCACGTGAGCAATGCCGATGACCCGGCGCAGTGCGCAGCAGCGACGCGATTCCGGCTGCTCGCTGAGCCGGTCGGCACGGGCGCCACACTGCCGCCGACGAGCTGGTCGCCCTCGACAGAATTGAGCATCGCCCCCGGTGACAGCGCCAGCACTGAGCTCACTTTCGCGGTGCCGGCCGATTTCACCGGCAGCCTGCAGTTCTATCTCGACGTGGCGAATGCCGCGCGCCCGCTGCTGAAGTCGCGGCCCTACCAAAGCTTCGCCGTGACGACGCTGCAGCTCGAGCGCGTGGCCGGCGACAACCAGAGCGCCAACGGCAACGTGGCCTTCGCGCAGGCGCTGCGCGTGCGTGCGCGCAATGCCGCCGGCACCGGCCTCGCCAACCAGACCATCACCTTCACCGCGGCCTCGGGCACGGTGACGGCCACACTCGGCAGCAGCGGCCGCTGCACGACCGATACGAATGGCGAATGCGGCATCACCGCCACCGCTCGCACTACGCCAGGCAGCTACGTGGTCCGTGCCACGGCGACGGGCGCCGTCGGTGAGATCACGTTCCGCCTCACCAACAACGGCACCTTGACCGCCGACACCACGCCCGACGCCTTCCAGCTTCCGGCGCGCAGCGGCGTCGGCTTCAGCGTGCCCGTGGTGTCGAGCAGCGCGCGCGTCAGCGGCATCAACACCGCGACGCCGATCAGTGTGGAGAACGGCGAGTACTCGCTGGGCTGCGACGGTAACTTCACTGCCACCGCCGGCACGCTGGTGAACGGCACGCTGCTGTGCGTGCGCCACACCAGTGCGCGTACCGGCAACACCAACACCACGACCACACTGCGCGTCGGCACGGCGGCAGTGACGTTTACCTCGACAACGGCGAATGGCGGCGCGATCGCCGGTGCCGTCGACACCTTGCCGGACGCCTTCAGCTTCGCCGCACAGAACGGTGTGGGCTTGTCCTCGACAGTCACCTCGGCGCCGGTGGAGATCCGCGGCCTGACCAGTGCCTCGCCGGTGACGGTGGTCGACGGCAGCCATTCGGTGGGCTGCACCGGCACGTTCACAACGGCGGCCGGTAGCATCACAGAGGGCCAGCGCATCTGCGTGCGCCACACCAGCGCGGCCCGCAACAGCGTGACCTCCGCCACGACACTGACCATCGGCGGCGTCAGCGCCGAGTTCAAGGCGACCACCATCGCCAGCACGCGGCCGCAGACGGCCAATCAGTTCGACTTCTCCGGAGGCTGGTTTGAACCAGCCACTGCCGGCCAAGGCTTGATGATTGAGCTCTACACCAGCACCGCGCGCGCCGGCGCGGCGCCCTACCTGTTCGCGGGCTGGTTCACCTACACCGACCGCGTGGGCGGCGTGGCCGAGCACGACTGGTATGCGCTGGAAGGCACCGGCAGCGTCGACGGACGCGTGTTCCCGCTGACCATCGGTCGGCCGAATGCCAACGTCTTCGACAACGGCGCCTCGGCGGGCGCGCCGGTCGCCCTCGGCACGGCAACACTGACCTTCAGTTCCTGCACGCAGGCCGTGCTCGACTACCAGTTCAATGCAGCGGGAGGCTCACGCAGCGGCCAGGTGGTGCTGCAGCGCCTGCTGTCGAACGTGTCCTGCGACGAGGCCACGCCGGTGGCGAATGCACCGCGTGGCTTCCTGAACTCGGGCGCGTGGTTCGAGCCGGCCACCGCGGGCCAAGGCCTGCTGTTCGAGATGAACCCGGTGGATCGCTTCCTGTTTGGCGCTTGGTACACCTTCGCCGCGAGCGGCCCGGCCGACTACCGCTGGTACACGCTGCAACTCGGCAGCATTGACCCGGCAGCCACGCGCATCAGCGCCGTGCCGATCTTTGAAACCAGCGGCGGGCGCTTCGACCGCAGCGACGCGACCAGCATCCGGCAAGTGGGCGAGGCAACCATCAACTTCACCGGCTGCAGTACCGGCACCATGAGCTATCGCTTCACGGTCGGTGAACTCACCGGCCGCACCGGCGACATTCCGCTCAGCCGCGTCGGGCCGGCGCCCTCGGAGTGCCGATAAGCGCCACAGGCAGCAAGCAGCAAGCAGCGACTCATTGTGGACGCGCCGCTCCCTCTCAGGCGGCGCGTGCGCTTCGCTTCAGGTGCACGAGCAGCAGGGAAATCGCCGCCGGTGTGATGCCGGGGATGCGCTGGGCCTGGCCGATGGTCTCCGGCCTCACGGCACTGAGCTTGGCGATCACTTCGGCCGAGAGCCCGCTGATGCCGGCATAGGTGAAGTCGGCCGGGATCGCCGTGGTTTCGTGGCGACGCTGGCGCTCGATGTCCTCGCGCTGCCGGTCGAGGTAACCCGCGTACTTGGCGGTGATCTGCACCTGCTCGGCCACCTTGGCGTCAGCCACGCCGGGGCCAAGGCCCTCGACGGCCACGAGCGCGGCGTAGTCGATCTCGGGGCGCTTGAGCAGGTCGAGCGCGTGCGTTTCGCGCGAGATCGGCTGGCCGGTGGCGGCTTCGAAGGCGCGGCCGAGCGCATTGTTCGGTGCCGCCCAGAGGGAGTTCAGGCGCGCGGTCTCGGCGTCGATGGCCACGCGCTTGGCTTCGAACGCCACCCAACGTGCATCGTCGACCAGACCGAAGTCGCGGCCCGTGGGCGTCAATCGCAAGTCGGCGTTGTCCTCGCGCAGCTGCAGGCGGTACTCGGCGCGCGAGGTGAACATGCGGTAGGGCTCGGTTGTGCCGTGCGTGATCAGGTCATCGACCAACACACCGAGATAGGCCTCGTCACGGCGCGGCGTCCACGCGTCCTTCTGCTGCACGAGACGCGCGGCATTCAGCCCGGCCAGCAGGCCCTGCGCCGCGGCTTCTTCATAGCCCGTGGTGCCGTTGATCTGCCCGGCGAAGAACAGGCCGTGGATGGCTTTCGTTTCCAGCGAAGCCTTCAGCCCGCGCGGATCGAAGTAGTCGTATTCGATGGCGTAACCCGGCCGCGTGATGTGCGCGTTCTCGAAGCCCTTGATCGAGCGCACCAGCGCAAGCTGCACGTCGAAGGGCAGCGAGGTGCTGATGCCGTTCGGGTAGATCTCGAAGGTGTCGAGGCCTTCCGGCTCGATGAAGATCTGGTGCGAGGCCTTGTCGGCGAAGCGCGTGACCTTGTCTTCGATGCTCGGGCAGTAGCGCGGGCCGACACCTTCGATCACGCCGGTGTACATCGGCGAACGGTCGAGCCCGCCGCGGATGGCGTCGTGCGTGGCTTCGTTGGTGTGCGTGATCCAGCAGCTCACCTGCCGCGGATGCACGGACGCATCGTTGTCGAAGCTGAAGGTCGGGATCGGTGAATCGCCCGGCTGCTCTTCGAGGCCGCTGAAATCGATGCTGCGCGCGTCGATGCGCGGCGGCGTGCCGGTCTTCAATCGCGCCACGCCGAGCGCCGCCTCGCGCAAACGCTGCGCCAGCGCCGTGGACGGCGGATCACCCGCGCGACCACCAGCGTAGTTCGCGAGGCCGATATGGATCTGTCCAGCAAGGAAAGTGCCCGCGGTCAGCACCACAGCCGGCGCATGGAACTCGAGGCCCATCTGCGTGCGCACGCCGGTGACGGCCTCGCCCGCGAACAGCAGGTCATCGACCGCCTGCTGGAACACCGACAGGTTCGGCTGGGTTTCGACCATACGGCGGATCGCCGCCTTGTAGAGCACGCGGTCGGCCTGCGCGCGGGTGGCGCGCACGGCGGGGCCTTTCGAAGCGTTCAAGGTGCGCCACTGGATGCCGGCGCGATCGGCCGCACGCGCCATGGCGCCGCCCATCGCGTCGATTTCCTTGACCAGATGCCCCTTGCCGATGCCGCCGATGGCCGGGTTGCAGCTCATCTGGCCGATGGTTTCGATGTTGTGCGTGAGCAACAGCGTGCGCGCACCGGCGCGGGCAGCCGCCAGCGCGGCTTCGGTGCCGGCGTGGCCGCCGCCAACGACGATCACATCGAAGGCGTGGAAGGGCGTACTCATGGCGAGGACCGCGGGATGAAGGCAGATGGGCTTCAGGAGCCGGCATTGTGCCCCGACGAGGCTGAACCGGTGCGTCGCCGGGCCGCCGGCCGCAGCGCCGTGGCCAGCAGTGCCAGGGGCAGCCCGACCACGGCCGCCGTGGCCAGCAGGTCGAACATCGTGTGGTAACCCTGCACCACCATCAGCGCGTGGTAAGCCAACGTCACCGCCAAGGCCCAGGGCCAGCGGGTCGAATGCCACGCCAGCAGGGCCGCCCACGCGGCCAGATGCACCGCCCCATGGGTGCTGAAGTCAATGCCGAACAAGGCAAACACGCCCAGCACCCGGTCGAGGTAGGCAAAGCCGTAGGCCACCGCAAGGCACATGATCAAGGTGATCGGAAGGCCCATGCCCTCACGCCGTCGGCCCGCCCGAAAGGCCAAAGCCGTTGTCGCGAGCAGCAACGCGCCCAAGGCCGGATTCACCGCATCGGCCCAGGGGTCGAGCGCGGGAAACCGAGGGACCACAGCGGCGGCTAGGACGTTTGCGCTCATGCCTGCACCACGCAATTGCGACCCGCTGCTTTTGCGGCGTACATCGCCCGATCGGCTTCGCGCAAGAGATCGTCGAAGTCCAGCTGGTCCCCAGACGTACTGACGCCGAAACTGGCCGTGCAGGGTCCAATGCCTCCGAAGTCGACAGCCGCCACGAGCTGGCGCAAGGCTTCAGCCAACTCAAACGCTTGGGCCTTGCTGGTGTCGGGCAAGACCACCAGAAACTCCTCGCCGCCAAGTCGTGCGCACGCATCCGTGGCGCGAATTCGTGCCAGCAACGCATTGGCGACGCCCAAGATGACGGCATCGCCGGCAGCATGGCCATGCTGGTCGTTGATCTTCTTGAAGTGATCGATATCGATGAGCACCAAAGAAAGGGGCAAGCTTTTGCGGCGTGCACGCGCAATTGCTTGAAAAGCGAAGTCTGAAAGCGCACGGCGATTCATCAGGCCCGTCAGTGGGTCGGTGCGCGCCTGCGCCGCGACCTCTTCAAGGGCTTGGCCGACGGTGTCACTGAAGATGCCGTATCCCTTGGCCATGACGAAAACAATGAGCGCCACCTGCGTCAGAGCGTGCACTAGTCCGGCATTCATGAAGCTCTGCATCGGAGCCTCGTTCAAGGAATGCAACCAACGCCACGCCATCCAGAGTGCGAGGGCGGCGAAAACCACTTGAATCAGCCGCAATCGACGACCCGATGGCGACCGGCGTAGGGCCAATGCGATTGTCGCGAGTGTGAGCGCCGCCCAGCTGGAGAAGAGCAGCACCCGGCTGCGCACGTCGGGATCGGCAAATGTGAACCAGCACATGGCCGGCAGCAGGAAGAGGAAGAAGGGAAGATAGGGGCGTGACCACCAGGGCCAGTCACCGCCCGCGTAGCGACGCAGGCCCTCGGCGTTGAGCAGCAATCCACCGAGCGTGAGGCTGTTGCCCACCACCGATGTCAGCCAAATCGGCGCATGGTCGCGGGCCGCAACAAGCAAGATGCCGACCGCAAGCAGCAGGTCGGCCGTTGCGATCCACCCGATGCCCGGAAATCGCGGAAAACGTCGCGCAAAGCTCAGCATGCCAATGGCATTCAGCGAGGAGACGATGCAGACGACCAGCAGCAGCGTGCGGATATCCAGTGGCTCAAGCATCGGCGCCGCCCCCCTGAGCGTCCAATACTTGGCAGACTGCCGCGCGGCCGAGCATGTTGGCAAGTCGCATCAACTGGACTCCGGCCTTCTCAGGTCCCCCTCGGTTTGGCCCGATGCGTGGCCGTCGCGGTCCACGGGTCTTCCGGCCACGGGTGGCGCGGGTAGCGTCCCTTCATGTCTTTTTTCACATCGGGATACACGTTGTTCCAGAAGCTTTTCAGGTCCTGTGTGATCGCCATTGGCGCGCCACCGGGTGAGAGCAAATGCAGAGTGAGCGGCACGCGGCCATCGGCAATGCGCGGCGTGTCGGCCAAGCCGAACAGCTCCTGCAGCTTGCAGGCCAGCACCGGGCGCTCACCAAACCCATAAGTGATCGGCCGTTCCATGCCCGAAGGCACAGTGATTCTGCGCGGCGCAAGCACATCGAGTTTTTGTCGCAAGTTCCAATCGAGCAGCGATTTCAGCGCCTCGCCCAACTCTTCTTCGCTCAAGGCATCCAAACGCGCTTTGCCGCGAAACGCGGGCTTCAACCATTCGTCGAGTCGCGCCATCAGGCCGTCGTCGCTGGCGTCGGGCCAATCCAACTCGGGCAACCATTCGGCAACGCAGCGCAGACGCTCGCGCCACTGCGTGAGGGCTTCGGTCCAGGGCAGCGCGTCGAGCCCAAGTTCGTGCACGGCATCGGTGAGCGCTTGTGCAGCGCGCGCTGGATCAGGGCGGCCTGCGGGTTTGCTCTCCAACACGATGCGATCGAAGCGGCGCTCACGGCGCGCCACGAGAGCGCGTGCGTTTGCATCCCAACGCACCGTGTCTTCTTCGATGAAACGGTCGGGAAACTCACGCTGCAGGCGGGCTTCATCCAGCGGCGCGCCGCGCATCACCAAGCCATCGCGGGCTTCGAAGCGCAACTCGCTGGCCACGATCCACCGCTCGCCGTACAGCGCAGAATCGTCGAAGACACGAGCGCTGCGGCCATTGCTCAAGGCATAACGGCGCGCATCGCTGGCGTGCTGCACGCCGATGCGATCGGGGAAGGCATGCAGCAACACATCGCCGAGCAGATGCGCGGGCGCATCGAGCGGTGGCTGGGTTTCGCAGCGCAGACGACGACGCCAGTTCTTCGCCGCCTGATCGATGGCAGCCAAGGCAGAGCGCGTGGCCTCCGGCGGCGGGCGATTCTTTCGAAACGCCGCGAGCGCCTGCCAACGCGAAGCCACGTCATCGCGGCGCGGGCCCTTCAGCGGATCGCGGGCTTCAAGCAAGGCCGCCAGATCGCAGGCCAGAGCCACTTCTGCGGCCTCTCTTGGCGCGAGCAGCATGGCGGCCAAACGCGGGTGCGTGCCCAAGGCGAGAACGCGCCGACCAAAGCCGGTGATGCGCGCATCGGAATCGAACGCGCCCAAGCTCTTGAGCAAATCCACGCCTGCGGCCATGGCGCCGCGTGGTGGCGCATCCACAAAGCGCAGATCGGCTTCGCCCCATGCAGCGAGCTCCAAGGCCAAGCCAGAGAGTTCGAGTTGACTGATTTCGGCACGACGATTGGGTTCGAGCCGCTGCGATTCTGGCCACAAGCGATACGCCCAACCTTCAGCCACACGACCGGCGCGACCCGCACGCTGGTCGGCACTGGCTTGACTGATCAGCACCGTATCGAGGCGCGAGAAACCCGAGTTGGGATCGAAGCGCGGCTCGCGCGCCAAACCACTATCAATCACCACGCGCACGCCGGGCAGCGTCACGCTCGACTCGGCCACGTTGGTGGCAAGAATGATGCGGCGCTGGCCGTCCGGGTCGGGATTGAGCGCAGCGCTCTGCGCTTCCACCGGCAACTCACCGTGCAAAGGCAGCAGACAAATGTCGTTGGGAAGCGCGCCCTCTAGAGCGCGCATCGCATCGCTGATTTCGCGCTGCCCGGGCAAGAACACCAGCACATCGCCGGGGTGCTGAGCCAATGCCTGCTCCACGCAGCGCTTCACATGTTGCGTGTTGGGCTCATCGCGACGCGCGGGGAGATGCTTGACCGTGACCGGATAGGTGCGACCTTCGGCCGTGAGTCGCGGCGCATCAAGAAACTGCGCCAAACGCTCGCCGTCCAGCGTCGCCGACATCACCAGCAGGCGCAGGTCAGGCCGAAGCTGAGCTTGCACATCAAGCGCCAAGGCCAAACCCAAATCCGCCGCCAAATGCCGCTCGTGGAACTCATCGAAAAGAATCGCCGCCACGCCATCCAGCGTCGGGTCGTCCTGAATCAGGCGGGTGAGGATGCCTTCGGTGACCACTTCGATGCGCGTCGCGGCCGAGACTTTTGATTCGAAGCGAATGCGGTAGCCCACGGTCTGGCCCACCGCTTCACCCAGTTGCTTGGCCATGAAGCCCGCCGCTGCACGCGCTGCCACGCGCCTCGGCTCCAGCATCAGCACCTTGCCGTCCCCGCGCCACGAGGCAGCCATCAAAGCCAAAGGCACCTGCGTGGTTTTGCCCGCGCCGGGCGGCGCTTCCAGCACCAAACGCGGGTGCTCGGCCAAGCGGGACATCAGCTCGGGCAACAAGGGTTGGATGGGGAAGGAAACGCTCAAAACGAACAAACACCGCAACGCAAAGGGCGCCTAGTGTGCCGCAGCGCCGATGCATCGACCTGCGCGTTCGCACTGTGCGCGCCATCGCGGTTTGAGGACGCGCCTGCGATGTCGCCATGTGCTTGTCATGCCCGGCACACAGGATGCGCAGCCCTGCTCGCTGCGAAACCCCATGCGCCGCTCCCACTTCTTCGCCGTTGCCACCCTGCTTCTCATCGGGCTTTGCTTGGCAGGCTGCACGTCCGAAACCACGACGGCACCGCCTGCAGCACCCTCCGATGCCGTGCTGACTCCAACGCCCAACGCTGCAGCGCTCAGCATTGAAGAACTGCGCGTTCGCGCAACAAGAAATCTGAAGGCCAACCAGCTCCACTCGCCTGCCGGCGACAACGCGGTGGAGGCCTATTTGGCCCTGCGCGAGAAAAGCCCCTCGCCGCAATCCGATGTGGAAACTGCTCTGGTCGATCTGGAACCTTATGTGGTGATCGCCGCCGAACAGGCCACGACCTCGGCCGAGCTTGACGAAGCGGCACGCTTGATCGCGCTGCTTGGCCGCATGGATGCTGCGGCACCGGCCTTGGCACGACTCGAGTCCGCGCTGGCCGATGCGCGGACGACCGAAGCCGAGCGCTTGGCCGAAGAAGAGAATGCCCGCGCAACGCAGGCCGCAGCCGAGCCAGCGCCGCGCGAGCAGGCCAATGCCAGCCCGCCACAGGTGGCCACCCCTTCACCACTGGCTCCGACCCCGCCGCGCAACGCGCCGCCAGCTGCAGCACCGCGCGCCGCGACCGCGACGCCAGCCCCTTCGACCCCGGCGCAAGCTCCCACCGCCGTCCGCACGCCAGCTTCGACGGCAGCAACGCCACCGGCAAACCGCGCACTGATCAGTCGCGTGGCACCCAAGTTCCCCGAGGCCGCGCTTCGCCGCAGGCTGGAAGGCGAGGTGGAAGTCATGGCCCTCGTGGCCGCCGACGGCAGCGTGGAGCAGGTCGATGTACTCCGCAGCGAGCCGCCGGGCGTATTCGACCGCGAAGCGGTATTGGCCGTGCGCCGATGGCGCTATGCACCGGCGGATTCCAGCTCGTCGGTGCGGGTGGTTTTGACGTTCAAGCGGCCGTGAGACGACCCGCCTTTGTTAAACGCTGTGCCCGCGTGTTGCACCGCAGACATTGCGCCTTGACAAAAACCTAACGGACGCCGGAGTCTGGTCGTTCCTCTCCCCGGCTGGGAATTCACACCGTGTCCGTGTCTTTTTCAACATCTCGTAAGCCCTTGGCGCCTCTGGCCGTCGCTCTTGCCCTGGCTTTGGGCCTGAGCGCCTGCTCACCCGCGCCAGAAGAAGCCGCGCCCGCCGCCGCACCAGCAGCGGCACCTGCCGCTGCCGCACCCGCCGCCGATGCTGCCCTGCAAGCCGCGGAGCAAACCGCCAATGCACTGGCCGCACTGAGCGACGCGGAACTGCGCGAGAAGGGCAACACCGCCCTGCGCGAGCAACGCCTGTACGGTCCCGCGGGCGACAACGCGATGGAGTACTACCTGGCCTTGCGCCAGAAGTCGTCGAAGCCGGATGTATCCGCAGAGTCGGCACTGATGGACTTGATGCCCTACGCCTTGATTGCGTCGGAGCAGGCCATCAACACCAACAACTTCGAGGAAGCTGAGCGCCTCCTCGCGCTGATGAGCCGCACGGATCCGGAAGCACCTTCGCTGACCCGTATTGGTGATGCGATTGCCGCCGGCCGCACCGCAGCCGCTGACCGTGAGCGCTTGGATGCCGAACGCACCGAGCGTGAGCGCGCGGCTGCCGAGCAACGCACCCGCGATGAAGCAGCAGCCGCCACCGCGCAGTTGGCAGCACCTGCACCCGCGGCAGAAGCACCCGCACCCGCGGCGGCCGAGCCCGCTCCGGCACAGCCCGCAGCAGTGCAGCCGACTCCGGTCGCTGCAGCACCGGCACCGACACCCGCGGCGGCGCCCACGCCGGCACCGGCGCGCACCGGCGCACCGCGCGCCATCAGCACGCCGCAGCCGCCCTATCCGCGCGAGGCTGCCCGCAGCCGAGCTTCGGGCAGCGTGACCGTGCAGTACACGATTGGTGCCGATGGCCGCGTTACCGCAGTGACCATCTTGCGTGCGCGTCCGCGTGGTGTGTTTGAGCGCACCGTGGAAGAAACCGTGCAGACCTGGCGCTTCGAAGCACCGGGCGAGCCGGTCAATCAGACGCGCACCTTCGAGTTCCGCATGTAACGCGAACCGCAGGCTGCGAACAAAAAGCCCGGCATAAGCCGGGCTTTTCTTTTGCGCGTTGCCAGTGAGCCAAAGCCCACCGGCACGCCATTGCTTAGGCCGAGATCGCGAGCTTCTCGCGGTGATACAACCCCGCCGCGATGAACCACAGCACCGCGCCTAAACCAAAGCCTGCACCAATGTACGTGGCCCACTGAACCGTGGTGATCGCTTCGGAACGCAATACCATCAGGATGAGTTGGTTCTGCGACAAGAACGGCGTGGCAAACATCCACAGCGCGTTCTTCACCGGGTTCACCAGCAGGATGATGGTGGGCAGGATGGGTAAGAGCATCAAGAACGCCATGTAGCTCTGCGCTTCCTTCAAGGTCTTGACCGAAGCCGAGATCAACGTGAGCAGAGTGGTGCCAATCAGCACCATCGGCAGCAGCACGACCAGCAGCTTGCCAATCGCCAGCATCGACACGTCCATGCCCTTGAACGGGCCGCTGGTGACAAACGCAAAACTGAGCTTGAAGCTGAGCAGGGTGAGCAGCAGGCCCAACATGCCGAAGGCACAAGCCGCCGCGATCTTGCCGCTCATGATGGCGCCGCGTGAGGCCGGCGTGGCCAGCAGTGGCTCCAGCGATTGACGTTCACGCTCACCGGCGGTTGCATCCATCACCAGATAAGCACCGCCCAGAAACGCCGTCATGATCAGCAGGTAAGGAAAGAACGCCAAGAGCATGCCGCGCTTGGCTTCCGGCGTCGCGAGGTCGCGGTAGGTGACCAACACCGCTTGATCAAGCGAAGGATCAATGCCGCGAGCAATCAACCGCACCGCACCGGCCTGACGGCTGTAGCCCTGAATCGCTCGCTCCACGCGACGCACCGGAATCTGCGAATCCTGTCGTGAGCTGTCGTGCAGGATTTCAACGGTGGCTGCCCGGCTCTCGCGCCAGTCCTTGCCGTAGTCCTCGTCGATTTTCAGGATGACGTCTTTCTCCTGATCGCGAATCAAGGCCTCGGCATCTTTCGGCGCAGGCTCGACGCGAATGTTCTGCGTCGCCAAGAACGCCACCAGATTCGGCGCGTGCTCGGCACCGAGCACCGGCAGTTTCAACTCGGACTCCAACTGTGTCTTTGCGCGGTTTTCCGCCAATGCGCCGATACCAAGAATCAAGACAGGGAACAGCAGCGGCGAGAGCAGCAGACCGTTGAAGATGATTTTTCGGTCGCGAAAGATTTCAGTGAGTTCTTTGAACATCACGGTGATCAAAGTCTTCATGCCTGCAGGCCCTCCTCGGAGCCGATGGCTTTGACGAAAGCGTCTTCCAGATTGGATTCGCCGGTTTGTTCGCGCAGCTGGTCGGGCGAGCCCTGGGCCGTGACGCGGCCCTTGGCGATGACCACGATGTGGTCACACAGCGCGCCCACCTCTTGCATGATGTGGCTCGACAAAATGACGCAACGGCCTTCGGCACGCAGTTGCTTCAGGAACTCGCGCAAACCTCGCGTGGTCATCACGTCCAAGCCATTGGTGGGCTCGTCGAGAATCACGTTCTTGGGGTTGTGCACCAACGCGCGCGCAATCGCGGTTTTGGTGCGCTGGCCTTGTGAGAAACCTTCCGTGGGGCGATCGATGAAATCCGCCATGCCCAAGGCTTCGACCAAGCGGTCGGTGCTCTTTCGGATGTCGGCTTCGCTCATGCCATGCAAGCGCCCGAAGTAGGTGATGTTCTCGCGGGCGGTCAGGCGCTTGTACACACCGCGCGCATCGGGCAGCACGCCCAACGAACGACGCACTGCATCGGCGTCTTTGTATGCGTCCAGACCGTCCACTTTCACGCTGCCCTGGTCGGGCTTCATCAGCGTGTAGAGCATGCGCATGGTGGTGGTCTTGCCGGCACCGTTGGGCCCGAGCAAGCCGGTGATGGCGCCGTCTTCGGCGCGGAAGCCCACGCCGTCCACCGCTTTCACGATGCCGGCCTTGGTCTTGAACTGCTTGTGC
>JAIXVL010000306.1 GCA_027483045.1 Lysobacteraceae bacterium | reverse complement strand
TTGCTGCGCGGCACATAGAAACTCTTGATGCCACACACGCCGCAAAAGCGATGGCGCGCGACACCGCTGTTCCACTGGTAATCCACCAAGTGTTCCTCGCCCGACAGCAGGCGAAAGCGTGACGCGGGAACAATCAGATGCAGGAACCCTGCCTTGCTGCAGATGGAGCAGTTGCAGTCCTGCACGACGATATCGGCGGGTGCATCGGCTTCAAAGCGCACCGCGCCGCAATGGCAACCGCCGCGATGAGTGACGAATGG
Source organism: Lysobacteraceae bacterium (assembly GCA_027483045.1). Taxonomy (GTDB): domain Bacteria; phylum Pseudomonadota; class Gammaproteobacteria; order Xanthomonadales; family Xanthomonadaceae; genus Silanimonas. The sequence continues at coordinate 3,279 of JAIXVL010000306.1, read as the reverse complement.
AGTGTCGGAAGTGTCCATGCTCAACGCCTCTGCAATCGTGCGCCCGAGGGATCCAAAGACAGGCCTTCGGCACTCACTGCTTCCAAAGAACCATCTTCGCGCCGGAACCAACGCAGGCCCGGTTCTTCCAAGGTGATGCAGGCACCGGCTTCGTCACCTAAAGTGCAAGCCTCCTCGCTCCACGTGCCTTCGCTGCGGTAATCAACCGAAGCGGCATCGCCCAGATAGCGCTCTTCCAGTGCGAATTGCGCGCCATCGGCATCGCGCGACAGACGTAGCTGCACATCAATGCCTTGGCAATCCACGCAAGGCAGCAAGCCTTGCCACTCGCCTTCAAAGTCTTCGGGAAGCAGAGCAAGTGTGGATTCCGACACCTGTGCGGGTGAAGAAGACTCACTGCTACGCGAGCAACCGACACTCAAAAGCGCGCTGCACAGAAGAAGAGCAGCACAAGGAAACGACAAGTGGCGAGCGCGCGTGGACATGTCGCGATGGTAGCCCCGTGGATAACCCCTTGCGAGGCCCTCGCACGTTGCAAGGCATGGACATCACCACCGGGAGCCCGACATGCGCCATGCCATTGCTCAATCACACACGCCTTTGCAGGGTTTTAGCCTGCCGCGCAGCCTCGCCATTGCGGCCACAGCCGTCCTGCATCTGCTGGTCCTCGCTGTGCTGATGCGGCCGATGACCAGCACCGGTCCAGCCGTCGATGAGGCAGCCGTCGTGACTAGCATCACCTGGATGACACCGCCGCCGCGTGTTCTACCCGTGCCGCCCGCACCGCCGCGCCCCGCCGTGCCGAAACGCCCGCAAACACCAGCACAGGTGGCTACAACGCCGACGATCACCGCGCCCAGCATCAGCGCGGCGACACCCATGCCAGGCGATATGCCCAGCGAAGAAGCAGAGGGCGAGCCCGCGGAAAGCGCGGGAATCGAATCAGGCGGCGAAGTGAGCCTGCTGGTTCGAAGTGCTCCACCACCGCGCTACCCGCGCGAGGCCATTCGCGCCCGGCTCGAGGGCGAAGTGGAGTTGCTGATTCTTGTGGGCGTGGATGGACGCCCAGAAAGCGTGAGCATTTCACGCAGCAGCGGGCACGCCGCGCTTGATCGTGCCGCACGCGAGCAAGTGAAGCGCCGCTGGGTGTTTGTTCCCTTGCAACGCAATGGCGTGCCGGTGAGCAGTTGGGCGCGGGTGCCGGTGCGGTTCTCGCTGCCTGACTGAACGCCGTTCATGCACATCACGAACAGCTGAACGGGCCAAAGATCGCGGGAACCTTGGGCCTCCTCGCCTTCTCACACGCTTTGGAACCCCCACGGAGAACGCGTCATGCACATTGCTCTGCTTTCCACCCGCGACATCCACGGCACCGACACGCTCGATGCCCTGCAGCGCCGCGCCGAACGCCTTCTGGCCCGCGTCTCTTCACAGATCAGCGAATTGGCAGTGGCCTTGGCCGACCTCAACGGCCCGAAGGGCGGCGTGGACCGACAGTGTCAGGTGCAAGCTCGATTGCACGATGGCAGCACCTTCATCGTCCGGGCGCGCAGCACGGCGTTTGGGCGTGCGATTGATGAAGCACTGCACAAGCTGGTGAAGCGTCTTCTGCGGCAGCGCAAAAAGGTCGTTGAAACGCGCCGCCATGCAGTGGCGTTTGGAAGGCTGGCGGCGGAGGTCTGAGCAGGATCCGCATCTCCCACTCAACAAAGAGGCCCGCCACGCGCGGGCCTCTGCTTTTTTGGGCATTCTTCGGCAATGCACCTTGCCGCCTTATTCCGCTACCCGCTGAAGTCCTGCGCCCCTGAGGCGCTTGAATCCGCCTCTGTTGGCCCACTGGGCTTGGCGCATGACCGCACCTGGATGCTGGTCGATGCGAATGGCCGTTTCATCACTGGCCGCGAACAGCCTGCACTCGTACTTGTACGCGTGGCCTTGAGCGAAACGGGAGCACGCTTTGAGTTCCCCAGCGGCGCCTCAGTCGATGTGCGGCACGCCAGCATGCGCGAGCCCATCGCTACACAGGTGTGGAAAGACGCCGCCATCGGTCTAGCGGGAAGCGCAGAAGCTGACGCAGCCTTCAGCCATTACCTCGGCCTGAGCTGCCGCCTGCTGTGGCTGGGCACCTCGGCTGCCGCTCGCGTACGCAGCAAAGAGCCACGCACAGGTTTGGAAGTCAGCTTCGCCGATGGTTTTCCGCTGCTCCTGCTCGGGCAGGCCAGCGTGGATGCGGTGAACCAGACCTTGGCGCGCGCCGTCAGTGCTTTGAACTTCCGGCCCAATTTATTGGTGGCCGGCAGCACCGCGTTTGAAGAAGACGACTGGCAGGGATTTCGCGTGGGCGAAGTGGAATTCGAAGTGGTCAATCGCTGCACGCGTTGCATCTTCACCACGGTCGATCCCGCAACAGGCAAAAAATCTGCAGATCGCGAGCCGCTGATGACGCTTTCAAAGCATCGCCGCTTCGACGAGGGCGTGTGTTTAGGCGTGAATGTGGTGGTGCGCCGCCCCGGCATCGTTCGCGTGGGCGATGCGTTTTCCCTTCTGGGAAATTGATTTCGATCAGGCTCGGTGCGGAAGCGCACCGACATCATTTCGCCAAGCCCAGAAATTGGCTTCAACCTTCACCAAGGAGAGCGTCATGAAAGCGAATGTCGGCGGCATTGATCGCACCCTGCGCATTGTTTTGGGCGCGGGCCTGATTGGTTGGGCAGCGTTTGGCGGCCCGATGTGGGCTTATGTGGGCGTGGTGCCCTTACTCACGGGCGTCTTCAGTTTTTGCGGGCTCTACAGTCTGCTCGGCATCAACACCTGCCCCGTTCGCAGCTGAGGCTGGCGCACCCGCATCAATCGCTTCGGGCGAGAGCGGCAGAAAGATAGAGGCCCCTCGCCCAGCGATATTGGCCTTGCCAAACCGGGCTTCACAAAGGGCTTGGTTGGCATTGATCACCGTGCCTTCCAAGCGCGGAAGGCGTTCGCCTTTACTGCCCAGCGGGTCGATGAGGTTGTCGGTGAAGTCATCGGCAAACTGCCCAGCCAGTTGGTAGGCATCGCCAATACTCGAAATCTTGGCGTCGTCGGCCACTGCGCTTGCGCCTTCCGCCCAACGCAGCACCAGTAAATCCTCACCGTTGCGGCGGGCCACAGCATCGGCGGCAAAGCCGCCCAAGCCCGCAGGCAAACGGAACGGCCCCGGCACGAAAACGCCCAATACTGCCGACACGCCCGATGCGCCCCCCGATGTGGGCCGAATCGCGGTCACTTGCAACTCGATCGCCA
>JAIXVL010000244.1 GCA_027483045.1 Lysobacteraceae bacterium | reverse complement strand
TTCTTGACGAAGCCCTCGCGGTACTTCACGCCAATCACGTTAGCGATTTCCAAAGCGGCGTCGCGCGAAGAGTCGGGAATCGGAATCACCGTGTCGATGCCGTGATCAGGGCGCAGACGCAGAATCTTCTCGCCCAGCTTCTGCCCCATGCGCATGCGCGCCTTGTGCACCGACACGTTGTCGATCATCGAATCGGGCCGCGCAAAATACACAAACTCGAAAATGCAGGGCGCAAAGCGTCCGGGCTCGGCCACGACTTCGCAGTGCATCTGGCCGTCTTCGGTCACGACAATGGCTTCGCCCGGCTTTACGTCGCGCAGCAGCTTGAACCCAAGCAGGTCGAGTGCCACCGACTCAGAGGCCACGGCGTACTCGTCGCCCTGCGGGGTTTCGCGCTTGCCCAGCACGAGCGGGCGAATGCCGTTGGGATCGCGGAAGGCCAGCAAGCCCAATCCGAGCACCAGAGACACGATGCCGTAACCACCCTTCACTCGACGATGCACGGCACCCACAGCCGCGAGCGCGGAGGCAGGCGTCAGCGCACCGCGCTCGGTCAGCTCATGCGCCAAGACATGCATCAGCACTTCCGAATCGGAATCGGTATTCACATGGCGGCGGTCTTGCGCAAACACCTCGCGGCGCAGCGCTTCGGTGTTGATCAAGTTGCCGTTGTGCGCGAGCGCAATGCCGTAGGGCGCGCTGGTGTAGAAGGGCTGCGCTTCGTCGGAGCCCGCTGAACCCGCCGTCGGATAGCGGCAGTGCCCAATGCCCGCACGACCGGTGAGTTCTCGCACGCCGTCGTCAGCAAACACATCGCTAACTAGGCCTGTGCCTTTATGCAGACGAAAGCGCGAACCATCGATGGTGGCAATGCCGGCGGCGTCTTGTCCGCGGTGCTGCAGAACGGTCAGGCCGTCGTAAAGTCGAGCCGCCACGTCGCTTTGACCGACGATGCCAATGATTCCGCACATTCAGGGATTCTCCGCAGGACGCTGGGCCACGTTCGCGCTGTCGTGCGCGTGCGGCAGATCAGATGAGATGAAGGCCGCATCACCAGATGAATCTGGCGACGAAGGCGACAAGGCAGCGCCCGAGGCAAGCGCAGCGCCAGAAAGTGCGTCGATCGGAAGCGCCTGCGCGGCAGGGCGCGCAGCTGCAAGGAGCGCCTCGGAATCGGGCAAGCGCGCCGCCAGCTTTGCAGCCGGCCACTCGAACAAGGGCATGAGCCCAGCCGACTGCCAGAGTGCGGTGCTCGGCATGGGCGTAAAGCTCGCCAGAAGCACGCCCGCCACAACGACGGCCATGCCGCGCGCCACGCCGAAGCCCGCGCCCAAGGCGCGATCCGTGCCGGAAAGACCCACGCCATGCAGCAGGCTGCGCAATCCCCAGATCAGCAAGTTGCCCACCAGCATGATGACAACGAAGGTGCCGGCATAACCCGCAATCGCGCGAAGCAAGGGCGTATCGATATCGCGTAACTGTGCGGTCGCGTTGTCGCCCATGGTGACCGTGACCCATAGGGCTGCGACCCACAGCAAGAGCGACAGCACTTCGGTGAGCATGCCCCGCACCGCGCCGAGCACCGCCGAGAGGCCGATAACGACGAGGATCAGGGCATCCAACTCATTCATGGATGCGGAACAACGATGCCCGAAACACCCAACTTGCCGGCGGCATCGGTTTTCATCTGCTCTGCAGCGCCACGCTCAGCCGCAGGCCCCAAGCGCACGCGCCAAAGGACGCCGTTATCGGTGGGCACGCGCTGCTCAAACGCGGTGAAACCTGCTGCCTGTGCACGCGCGACCAAGGCGTCGGCTTCTGCTTGGCTAGCGAAGGCGCCCAACTGCACTGCAAAGCCCGAGCGCGCCGGCAAAGCTGCCGTTGCGGGTGCGCTGGTGCGCGGCGCAGGCGCGGCAGCAACAGGCGCATCGCCTGTTGCAACAGCGGCCGAACCGGAAATCGCTGCCGTGCGCACGCGTGCGGCTTCAGCGCCAGCGCGATCTGCGAACGGACCCACCTTCACGCGCGTGGCCGGTTGGCCATTCACGGCGACGGCTTCGGTGTAGGCAGGCAAACCGGAAGATTTCAGACGCGCCACCAAGGCGTCCGCGTTGGCGCGATTGCCGAAGCTTCCGGCGGTGACACTGAACTCGCCAGCAGCCACGGCTGCGGGCACCGGGGGTGCTGCCACCGGTGCCGGTGTCGGCGGTGCAGCGGGTGTCGGTGCGGCCGCGACGGGCGCAGCCGAAACAGGCTGACCAGTGGCGGCGTCGACCGGCACGGCAAGGCCGTCATCCAGCACATCCACGCGAGGCGCAACGCCTGCCGTGGCATCCACGGTGGCCAATGCATTTGGATCGCCTGCAGGAGCCGGCGTGACCGCGGGATCGGCCGTGGGCGATGCCACCGGCCCGAGCGGAATCTCGCGGGTAACGAACTCGCCTTCGGGCGCGGCAGGCACGCTGATGGGCACATCCACCGCATCGGCAGCGCCTTCAGGCTCGGGCCCGATCACGATCATGGGGACAAAAATCACCGCCAGTGCTCCCAGCACCAGCGCACCGATCAACCGCTGCTTGACCTTGACGTCCATCGATAACCCGGGTGGAGGGGACGGCGAATTATAGGCCCTGCCCCGCCCCCGCCCCAGCCTTGATGTACGTCTTTGTTCAGGGCAAGGCGGCGGCCACGGTATGAAAGCTGCCAAACATCAGCACCCGGCCCTCGATTCCAGCCTCCTGGCGCGCCGCATCGAGCGCATCCGATAGATGCGCATGTTGATGAACCTGCTGCGCGCCGCCCGCCTTCACGCGTGCGGCCAAATCAGCCACAGACAGGCCGCGCGGGCCAGCATCGGTGATGGGGCCCAAGCGCCACGCCGAAATGTGCGGTGCCAGAGCTTCCACAACGCCCTCGATATCTTTGTCGGCCAAGGCGGAAAACACTGCGACGGTGGGCTTCGGTTGTTGCTGCAACCACGCAGCCAAGGCCCGCGCGCCCTGCGGGTTGTGCGCCACATCCAAACGCACCTCGGGCGAATCGCTGATCTTCTGCAAGCGTCCGCGCAGCTGTGCCTCAGTCACGCCAAGCGCGAATGCGGCCTCGTCAATGGCAAGGCCCGAGGCGCGCAACGCGGCAATGGCCGCTGCTGCGTTGTCCAACTGCGCTGGAGCAGCCAAGACCGGATACGGCAGCTCCATTTGAAAGCCCGGCTCGCGCCACACCCAGTGCGACTCAAAGCGGTCCAACAAGTAATCGCTGTGCCCGCGAATGGCGAACGCACCCAAGTTGTACGCCTGACGCAACACCGACGAGGGCGGATCTTTTTCGCCGAACACACAGGGTTTGCCCGCGCGCAGAATTCCCGCCTTTTCCGCGCCAATGCTTTCGCGGTCGGGGCCCAGGTACTCCATGTGATCGATGTCCACCGTCGTGATCACTGCCACATCGGCATCGATGAGATTGGTGGCATCCAAACGACCACCCAGCCCCACTTCCAGAATGGCCAAGTCCAAATTCGAACGCTGAAACACATCCAAAGCCGCCAGCGTGGCGTATTCAAAGTAAGTGATGGGCGTGGCACCTCGCGCAGCGTCAATGCGCTCGAATGCCGCCACGATGGCCTCATCACCCAAGTCTTGACCATCCACGCGAATGCGCTCGTTGAAGCGCAGCAGATGCGGCGAGGTGTAGGTGCCCACGCGAAGGCCGGCAGCGCGCGACATCGCTTCGATAAAGGCCACGGTGCTGCCTTTTCCGTTCGTGCCTGCCACTGTGATCACGCAGGGCGCAGGGCGAGTCACTCCCATCGCGGCCGCCACCTCACGCACGCGCTCCAAGCCCATGGCAATGGCCTGTGGATGCTGCTGCTGGATGCGCACCAGCCAATCGAAAAGCGTTGCGGGCATGGGTTCACGGCGGGAGATCGGGCGCGCATTATCGCCCTGCCCCACCACCACCGCGCACGCCCCCGATGATTTCTGCCATGCCGCCTCGCCAATCACCCATCCTCGGCTCCATGCGCTTTGGCGAATGGGGGGCGCGGCTCTCGGCCCACCAAGTGGCCGACCTGCTCCACGCCGCGCTGGACGAGGGCATCGATACCCTCGACTTGGCCGACATTTACGGCGATCACAGCACCAATGGCTTGGTGGGCGAGGCGCTTCGCGTTCGGCCAACACTGAGATCGCGCATCAAGCTGTTGGCCAAGGCCGGCATCGTGATGCCGCAGAGCCCCGGAAACACGCGTGGTGTGCAGCACTACAACCTCTCGCCCGAGCATTTGCAGCAAGCGCTTGAATCCACCTTGCGCGATTTGGGTGTGGAGCACGTGCACACGTTCATGCTGCATCGCTTCGACCAGCATCTCGACCCCGCCGCTGTGGCTGACTGGGTGCGGAGCGAACAATCCCGCGGGCGCATTGGGCAGTTCGGCGTTTCCAATTTCGACGCGCATGCCGTGGGATTGTTCGACGGCCACTTGTCCGTGGTGGCCAATCAAATCGAGCTCTCGCTGACCCACAGCAATGCATTGGAAGACGGAAGCCACTCCGCCACGCGCGGGCGCAAGGCCGAAGTACAGGCATGGTCGCCCTTAGGTGGCGGCGGATTGTTGGAGTACCTCGGCGATGACCTTGAGCGCGCCTTGCAGTCGATGGCGCATGAGTTCGGCCTAGACCGCGCCGGACTGCTGTTGCGCTGGGTGGCCAGCCTGCCCGACACCCGCGTGGTGCTGGGCAGCGCAAAGGCCGAGCGCTTGTCACAGGCCGTGCGCGCCTGCTCGGAACCCCTGCCGCGAGACGCGTGGTACGCGCTGTGGCAGGCAGCGCGAGGGCACGCAGCGTCTTAAAGAAGCTGCGCCTTTTGCGCTAATTGCGCTTATTACGCACAAGGCGTAGGGTGAAGCGCACCTCCTCCCACAGGCCCATGGCCATGAAAGCCCTAAAGATTCGCGAGGCTGGCGCCGCGCAAACCCTGGAGCCCATGCCTGCGACGACCATTCGTCGCGATTGGTCGACCGCGAAAGATCGGCTGCGCGCCAAGGGGGCCCTGGCCCTCACCACGCATGATCGCGTCGAAGCGGTGCTGCTCGAGCCTGCCGCCTACGAGGCCTTGGTGGCTCGCGCCGAAGCCGCCGACAAGGCCTTGCTTGATGGCCTAGCTCGCCAATTCGATGCCCGATTGGACGCCTTGAAGCAGCCCGATGCCGCCGAGCGCTTGCGTGCCGCTTTCGCGCGCGAAGGCCGCTTTGAAGGCACACCCGTCGCCGGGGGCAGCTTCTGAAGCCGAGGCCCGTGCTCTACGTACTCGCCGGCGTGAACGGCGGGGGCAAGAGCTCGATCGGCGGCCGCGTCCTGCGCGAGGCCGGTATGGATTGGTTCAATCCAGATGATTGGTCACGCGCACTGCAAGCCGCTGGCCGCAGTCGCGAATCGGCCGACGCGGATGCATGGCAAGAAGGCCAACGCAGCCTGAAAGCCGCCATTGCTGCAGGCGAAAGCTTCGCGTTCGAAACCACGCTGGGCGGGCGCTCGGTGACGGCCTTGTTGATCGAAGCAACGCGCACCCACGAGGTGCTGATTTGGTACGTAGGCCTGAACAGCCCCGAACGCCATATCGAACGCGTGGCCCTGCGCGTGCGCCACGGTGGCCACAGCATTCCCGATCAGCGGATCCGAGAGCGCTACGTGAGCTCGATGGCCAACTTAGTGCGGCTGGTGCCACACGTGGCCGCCATTCAAGTCTTCGACAACTCGGTGTCAGTGCCCGAAGGCGAGCCTCTAAAGCCACCGAAACTTGTCGCGATGATTGAGAGCGGCCACCTGCGTTGGCCGAGTGTTGAAGCACTCAGCGACGTGCCGCGCTGGGCAGTGCCGGTGGTGGAAGCGGGGTTGCGCCAACGCGAGCCTTGAACCATGGCGCTGACCCTTTCGAATCAGCGCCACGTCAACTCACAAGGCCCGATGCACTGCCTCACCAAACAAGGCGGTGTGATGCCCGCAATCATTCAAGCGCACCACGTCCAAGCGATCAGCCGATACGCCCTCGAGCAGATTCAAAGTGGTGGGCGCCTGCCGAAAGCCCCAAAGCTTCGACAGCGGCAAACCCAGCAAGCGGCACAGAATCACGCGATTCACAGCATCGTGCGCCACCAACAGCAATGTGTCGTCGTCGCCCAAACCGGCGCAGGCGCGTTCGAAACCACGCCACGCGCGGTCCAACACCATCGGCAAGGACTCGCCGCCCGCACCCGGCATCAAGACCGTCTCGGGTGCGTCGCGCCAAGCCTGCAAACGCGCGCCGTCTTCTTCGCGAATCTCGCTGGCCAACTTGCCTTCCCAAGTGCCGTGCGCAATTTCCATCAGCTCGGCGTCCAACGTCAGCATCGACGCACGGGCTTCGCCCAGCGCCACTTCGGCCGTGCGCTTTGCACGTGACAAAGGCGACGCCACCGCACGCGTGATGCGCACGTCCTTTAATCGTTCGGAAAGCAAGGCGGCCTGCCGCTCCCCCACCGGGGAGAGCGGAATATCGATCTGGCCCTGATAGCGGCCTTCGGCGTTCCAGGGCGTTTCGCCGTGGCGGGCAAGCAACACGCGCATCAGAAGGCCTCCAAACTGACGATGCCGCCGATGCCGCGCAGTTGCGCCAGCACGTCGCCCGGCACAGCGCGGTCGAGCGTGATTGCCGCAACGGCATGGCCTTCGCCCGTAGCGCCGAGCGAGAAGTTGTTGATGTTCACGCCCGCTGCGCCCAAGCCCGTACCCAGCTTGCCGATCACGCCCGGCTGGTCTTCGTTGCGCATGATGATGAAGTGCGAGCTGGGATCGAAATCCAACTCCACGCCATCCAAGCGCACCACGCGCGGGCCGCGATGCAAGGTGGCTTCAATCTCACGCACGCCTTGTGCGCCTTCGATGCGGAGCTTGAGCAAGCGATCAAAACCATCGCCATCGCCGCCGACGGTTTCGGCCACGGTCAAGCCACGTGCAGCGGCTTCGGCCAAAGCATTCACCGGCGTGACGCGGCCCGAGGCCGTGCCCATTACCGCAGCGGTGAGCAAGCGCGTGAGCGGCTTGGGATCGAGCGCGGCGGTGCGGCCGGCATAGGTGATGTCGAGACGCGTCGGTGCAGGCACCAAACGGGCAGCCAACTTGCCCAGTGCGGTCATCAGCGGCATCCACGGGCCAATTTCGCGCGCAGCCTCGGCAGAAAGCGGCGGCAAGTTCACGCAGCCCGCCACGGCGCCGGTGTTGATGAAATCAATGATCTGGCGCGAAAGAATGGTGCTGACGCCCTGCTGCGCTTCGCTGGTGCTGGCACCCAAGTGCGGGGTGAGGATGAGTTTCGGGTTCTTACGCAGCGGCGAATCTTCCGGCAGCGGCTCGGTGGAGAACGTATCGAGGCCTGCGCCAGCTAGATGGCCTTCTTCCACCAACTTCAGCAGCGCATCTTCGTCGATCAAACCACCGCGTGCGGCGTTGATGACGTAGGCACCCTTCTTCATCTTGGCCAGCTTTTCGGCGCTGAGCAGATTGGTGGTTTCTTTGGTGCGCGGGATGTGCAGCGTGATCACATCCGCCCATGCCAACAACGCATCCAGATCCATCAAGGGCACGGCGGTTTTTGCAGCGGCATTCGGCGGCAGGAAGGGGTCGAACGCGGCCACTTCCATGCCGATTCCGCGGCCCTTTCGCGCCACGGTGCTGCCGATACGGCCCAAACCGATTACGCCCAGACGCTTGCCTTCCAACTCAAAACCGGTGAGACCATTCTTCGGCCACAGGCCTGCCTTCATGCCGGCATCGGCGGCGGGCACATGGCGCGCCAGCGAGAACAGCAGCGCAATCGCCTGCTCGGCAGCGGCCAAGGTGTTGCCGTCGGGCGCATTCATGACCGCAATACCGCGGTCGGTCGCGGCATCCACATCGATGGTGTCCACGCCTGCGCCAGCGCGGCCAATCACTTTCAGGTTCGTGGCATGCACCAAGGCTTCCGCGGGCACCTTCGTGGCCGAACGAACGATAAGCACATCCACATCCGCCAAAGCGCGAGAAAGCGCGCCCGGGTCTTTGATGGCATCGGCGGACTTCACCGTCCAGCCAGCATCGCGCAGCAGATTCAAACCGTCTTCGTGGATACCGTCACAAGCAAGAACGCGCATAAAGCACTCCGTAGGGAAGAAACGTCGAGGTATGGCCGATTGGCCGAAGAAGATCGACGGAAACCCACGGAAGACGCGACACCGCAGAAGGCGCGAAACGTGAACAGCGCAGCGGTGGCAATTTGACGGTGTAAGGGCCGCAACACAGGCCGTTGCACAGTCAGGAGACGGGGCGTCATACGCATGGGAGTCCTGATCAGCCCGTCCAGACTAACAGCGCCCTGCCCGCTTGTGAACCCCCGACGCAAACGACACGAGCGCGCCCGGTTCATCGTCGATTCGATGGGCCGCACCTAGAGTCTGGCGCCATCCCCCAACGGAGTTCGCTTGTGCGCACCCAACTGATTGCTGCTTCTGTCGCTACCGGCCTTTTGGTTCTTGCTTCGCCCTCGATTTCAGCCAAAGGCTGGAATGGCACCGCCGAGTTTGGCTTGGCCATCGCCAGCGGCAATGCCGACAGCGAAACCATCAACGGCAAATTCGCGTTCAAGCGCGAAGAAAACCGTTGGCTCTACGAAGTGAATGCCGCGGCACTGCGCGCCAAAGCCGATGACGACCTTTCGGCCAATCGCTATGAAATGGGAGCGAAGTTTGGCTACCTGTTCACCGAGCGTCTGTATGGCTTCGGCTCGCTGCGTTATGAGAACGATGACTTCGCTTCGTACGACTGGCAGACCGTCGCGTCGGTGGGTGCGGGTTACCGCTTCATCGACAACGAGGCCACCACGTTGGTCGCCGAAGTGGGCCCCGGTATCCGCCGCTGGCAGCCCGTCGCTGAGTTTCGCGGCACACCGCCTGTACTCACGCGGTTCGGCAAGGAAAACGACGCCGTCGTGCGCGGCACGGTGGATTTGAAGCACCAGCTCACGGCAAACACCACGCTGACGAACCTGTTGTTGGCGGAATCGGGTGGCGGCTCCACCTTCCTGCAGAACGACTTGGGCGTGGCCGTGCAGATGAGCGAGCGGTTTGCCTTGAAGGCCGGCTACCAAGTGCGCCACACCACCGAAGTCCCGGTGGGTTTGGAGAAGACCGACCAGCTGTTCACCACCAATCTTGTTGTGGCCTTCTGATTCACCGGAACCACGCACGTTTCAAATGAAAAAGGCCGGCGCATTGCACCGGCCTTTTTCTTTACATGTGCGAAACGATCAGTCGTCTTTCTTTGGCGACCACTCGATGCTGAAGGAAATCTCGCGGCCACGGCTGAACTCACGCACGTTGCCATTACCTTGGCGGAATTCCACCTTCGGATCGAGCAAGTTGCGCAAGCGAACGCGGCTCGACCAATCCCGCGAGAACTGCCACTTCCAGTTGAAGTCGAGCGAGTTGGCGGGCTGCTCGTACACATCGGGTTGCGTGTCCACACCCACCTGCACGATGCGCTCGCCACTGCGGTTGAACGACAACGCCGCGTCATGCACGCCATCGGGGTCGTTGTAGCCGATCTGCAGGTTCACCACGTAAGGCGACTGGCCTTCAAGCGGGCGCGTCAGGTTGGTGTTGATGCCCGACTGAGTGGGATCAAGGCGAATCTCAGAATCAATCCACGAGTAGTTGGCCGCCACGAACCAATCGGAAAGCTCAACGCCACCCAGCCAATCACTGGCAAAGCCCAAGCGGTGGAATACATCGATCTCGATGCCTTGGTTGGTGGCCGACTCAGCATTCGCCAAGGTGAGCAGCAGCGAGCCCGAACCCGGCAACAACTGCTTCTCAATTGGCTTGTCGAATTCCTTGCGGAACAAGGCCACCGACAAGCTTTCGTCGGCCGAGAAGTAGTACTCCCAGCGCAGATCGAGGTTGGTGATCTGCGTGGTTTCAAGGTTCGGATTGCCGAAGGTGAGGATGTCGAGCACCGGATCAAGGAACGGCGCCGGCGTGAGTTCGCGGAAATCTGGGCGCGAAAGCGTACGACTCCAGCCGAAACGCACTTGCTGCGCTTCATCGATCATCCAGGTCGCGCCAAAGCTCGGGAGCAAATCGCTCTCATCCAGTGTGCCCCGAACCAACTGATTAGCCTGAAGAACCGAGAACGTGGTGACGTTCTGGTCGTTCGATTCGCGACGTGCGCCCACATTGAGGCGGAAACGGTCGTCGAGGCTCACATCAGCCAAGAGGCCAACGTAGTTGAGGCTTTGCTCGGCGAAGTAGTTGTCGGTCGCCGAGGTGGTTTCCTGCAGAACGAAACCATTCGGACCGATGTACTGCGGGATCAGCATGCCGCCCAAAGTGGGCAGGTTGATCACTTGGTTGAACAACGCGCTGTTGTTGAAGCGGAAGCCGAAGCCGTAACGACGGATGTAGCTGTCGCGATCACGCTCCGTGCGGCCGGCCACCACCTCAACGCTGCCATAGGTCGCGCCGTCATTGAAGGCGAAAGGCGCCTTGAATGAGAGGTCGAGCGAACGCGAGTCGTCGTCCAGATTGGCCCACGTCTGCTGATTGCTCTCGCCGAAAGTGGACAGGCTGCGCACACCGGAATCATTGAAGTTGAAGCGGT
>JAIXVL010000083.1 GCA_027483045.1 Lysobacteraceae bacterium | reverse complement strand
GGGCGACTGCGGGCTGCCGCCGCTGAGCTGAATCTGCGTCACGCCAGTCAGCCCAACGAAGGCCAGCTTGGCGATGGTGTCGACCTTCACCGGTGTGGTGGCCTCCACGCGGATGTGCGCGATCACCTTGCTGGGGTCGTTGCGGTCAAGGCGTAGCTCGCGCACTTCGCCCACGCCAATGCCGTTGTATTGCACGACACCGCCACGCGTCAGGCCGGTGACTGCTTCGGTGAAGACCACGTCGTACTCGTCCCAGTTCTGGTCCGATACCGTCTTGGCAGCCCACAGGGCGAACAGCATGCCCAGCACCACCACCGCCACGGTGAATGCGCCAACTAGGACGTGATTTGCTTTGGTTTCCATCTCATGCCTCCCGACGCGCGGCGCGGCCGCGCGGTCCGTGGAAATACTCTTGCACCCAAGGGTGGTCGAAACGTTCGATCTCGGCGATGGGCGCGCAGGCCACCACGCGTTGATCCGCCAACACAGCCACGCGATCGCAGATGGCGTATAGCGTGTCGAGATCGTGGGTAATCAGAAACACGGTGAGCCCAAGCGATTGCTTCAAGCTCAGGATCAATTCGTCGAATCCTGCAGCACCAATGGGATCAAGCCCGGCCGTCGGTTCATCCAGAAACAGCAGCGGTGCGTCGAGTGCCAACGCGCGCGCCAAACCCGCGCGTTTCTTCATGCCGCCCGAGAGTTGCGAGGGAAGTTTGTGCGCGGCGTCGGAGGGCAGGCCGGCGAGGCGCATCTTCATCCAGCACAGCTGATGCAAGAGCTCGTCGGGAAGATCGAGATGCTCCTTCAGTGGCACGGCAATGTTTTCCAGCACAGTGAGCGAAGAAAACAATGCGCCGCCTTGGAACAGCACGCCCGTCTGGCGTTCGATGGCCAGTCGCTGTTTCGGATCGTCGTCCAGTGCATTGATGCCCAGTACATTCACGCTTCCGGCTTGCGGGCGACGCAATCCCAAGATCGCGCGCATCAGCACCGATTTGCCCGAGCCTGAGCCGCCGACCACGCCCATGATCTCGCCGCGCTTCACTTGCAGATCCAGCGCGTTATGGACCACCTGCGTGCCAAAGGCATTCGTGAGTCCGCGCACGTCGATGGCGATGTTCTCGCTCACCAGCCCATCTCCATGAACCAGAGCGCGGCCATGGCATCGACAAAGATGACCAAGGAAATGGTTTGCACCACGCTTGAGGTGGTGCGCTCGCCCACCGATTGCGCCGTGCCCTGCACCTGCATGCCTTCCAAGCAACCGATGAGCGCAATGATGATGGCGAACAGCGGGGCTTTCGCCATGCCGGTCAGGAAGTGGCGGATCTCAATGGTGTCGTAGAAGCGCGCAATGAACATTTCTGGCGAGATATCCAGCATCAACGCGCCCACCACGATGCCACCGGCAAGACCGGCCATCATCGCGAGGAAGGTGAGCAAGGGCAGCATCACCGTGAGTGCAAAAATGCGCGGCAGGACGAGGAATTCCATCGGGTTTAAACCGATGGTGCGCATGGCATCGATCTCCTCGCCGGATTGCATGGCGCCGATCTGCGCGGTGAAGGCGCTTGCCGTGCGGCCTGCCAGAACAATGGCGGTAAGCAGCACGCCGAACTCGCGCAGGAAGCTGATGCCGATGAGTTCGACCACGAAGATTTCGGCACCGAACTCGGAGAGCACTTCTGAACCAAGGAACGCCACCACGGCGCCCACCATAAAGCTGAGCAGCAGCACCAAGGGCACGGCATCGATGCCCACCGATTCCATGTGCGCCACAGTGGACGTCACGCGCCAACGCTTCGGTTGGAACGCAATCTTCAATGCCGTCATCAAGGCTTCGCCGCCGAAGGCCAGAAGCGCAATGATTTCGCGTGCGTTGTCTTCGACGGTGTAGCCGATGCGCCCCAACATGGCGCGAACGCCGTAGTCCTTCACCACTTTGCGCGGCGGGTTCTGGCAGATGCCCTGCACCGTGGCGAACAGTGAGGTGTGTTCCGGCCGCAGTTGCACGTTGCCACCTTCAATGCCGGCGTTGCGCGCGCCACGCCACAGCAACATAGCGCCGCTGGCATCGAGTGAATCGATGCCGCGTGCATCCAGAACGCCAATGCCTTCGGGCGCCTTCGCGACCACCTGCTCCAACTGCGCGGCATGCGCCAACGTCCAATCGCCCGTGGCAGACCAAAGGTCTGGCTTGGAGGGGTCGCGTTGGAGTTCGGGCTTTGCGGGCATTGGGCTCTTCAGTAGGGCAGCAGCATGCAAGCAACACCGCCGATGGTGAGCGCAACACCGACGACGGCGCGACGGCTAAGCGGTTCCTTCAGCCATGCCCAGGCCAGCAGCAAGATAAACACCGATGAACTTTCATTGAGGATAGCCGCCACCGACGCTGAGGTGAACTTGTAGCCACCCAGCCAAAACACCATCGACAGAAACTGCCCAACAAAGGCCGCGAGAAGCAGTTTGCGCCAAGGAAGGCCGCGAAGGGGCGGCAACATGGGCCCGCGCGATCGAAACAGCATCGACAGAGCCAGTAAGCCGAACGTGGCACCGACCAAGCGCACCCCGGTCACCCAAAGCAGGGGCTGCACTTCGAGCGTGCGCTTCACCATGACGATCGCTACCGCCATGAGAAGAATGGCCAGCAGGCCGATACCCAAGCCCTGAATGAGTGCGCGGCCGCCGCCCTGATCATCGGCGCGACGCTCGGCCACTAGGAACACGCCCAGGCTCACCAAGCCGAAGCCGATCAACTGCACGAGCGTGAGCCGCTCGCCGAGGAAGATGAAGCTCAAGCCGATGACCGCAGGGCTGTAGAAGTTGCCCAGCACGCCCATGCGGCCTGCACCCAACTGATTGAGTGCTCGGAAGTACAGCGTGTCGGCCAAGGCGATGCCGATGGCGCCACTGGCGAGTGCCACGCCGATCTCGGCCATGAAGAAACTGGGCGGCGCAAAGCCGTGCACGAGTGGGATGGCGGGCACCACCATGCACAGAACCAACAGGTTTTTGAGCAGGTTCAGCTGCAGCGGGGGCAGGGTGGCGCCGAGTTGCCGATACAGGATGACTCCGACGGCCCAGAGTGCGGCCGACAGCAAAGAGAACAGTTCACCGAGGCCCATTGGCAACACCAAAAAAGTCAGGCGCCATTGTCGGTGAGCCATGGGTGTTGTGCCATGCTTTCGCCGCATGACTCCTGCCCACGGCTCGTTCCGTCAGCGCTGCACCTTCATCATCGAACTCTCGCGTCGATTGCATGGCTGTGGCACGTCCACGCCAAGGCTTGAAGGCGCCATCCTCACCGTGTCGAAGCGTCTGGGCGTGCACACCGAAATCTGGTGTAACCCGACCGGCATCATCCTGTCGTTCTCGAACCCGCAGAAAGCCGATGGCGCGGAAATCACCCGTGTGCTGCGTCTTTCGCCGGGTGATGTGAACCTGAAGGCGCTGGCCATGGTGGATTCGGTCGCCGAGCAGGTGATTGCGGGCCGCATCGATGTGGCTGCTGGGTTGGAAGCGCTGAAAGTGTTGGATGTGCCGCCATCGCGCGGGCGCGAAGTGGCCACCTTCTTGGCTTTCGGTTTTGCATCGGCGTCGGTGGCAGCGCTGCTGCGCACCAGCGTGGCGGATGTCGCGGCCTCGGGGCTCATTGGTTTGCTGATCGGCGCACTGGCGATTGCATCGGCCAGCCGCCCGCGCTTGGCCGAAGCCAGCGACGCCATCGCAGCCATGCTGGCCACGTTCGCGGCGGCGGCGATTGCCGCCTTCGTGGTGCCTTTGTCTTTGCAGACGGTCACGATTGCGTCGCTCATCGTTTTGATGCCGGGCTTGATGCTCACAACCGCAGTGGCGGAGCTCTCCAGCCAGAACTGGGCTTCGGGCACGGCGCGTTTCGCGGGTGCATCGGTGGTGTTGCTCAAGCTCACCTTCGGCACCATCGCGGCCACACAGTTGGTGCAGGCCATGGGCTGGCAACCGCAGCTGGCCACAGGAACTCAACTGCCGCCGTGGGCCGAGTGGGCGGGCCTGCTGGTCGGCTCAGGAGCGTTTGCAGTCCTGTTTGGGGCTGCCCGGCGTGACGTGATCGTGGTGATGGCCGGTGCGTGGATCGGCTATGGCCTCACGCGCGTGGGCGGCGAGCTGCTCGGCGATGCGGGCGCGCATCTGGCCGGTGGCGTGTTTTTCGCCGGCTTGGGCGTGGCGGCCATTTCGAATGCCTTCGGCCGCATATTCCGCCGCCCCGGCGCTTTGCTCCGGGTATCGGGGATTATCTTGCTGGTACCCGGCAGCGTCGGTTTTCGCAGCCTGAATTTTGTTCTCGAGCGCGATGTGGTTTTGGGCCTCGATACCGCGGTGGCCGTGCTTAGCGCGCTGATTGCCTTGGTGGCGGGCCTGCTGTTTGGCAATTTGTTGGTGCCGCCACGACGTTACCTATGAAAAACGCCGGCAGATGCCGGCGTTTTTCTGGACCATGCGCGCGAAATCAGATTGCGAAATCGCTGGCTTTCTTGCCCTTGCCCATTTCAGCGGCCAGCCACTTCGGCGGCTTGCCGCGGCCCGACCACGTCTCGCCCGTCACCGGATGCCGGTACTTAGCGGGCACGGTGGTGCCTTTCGCCGCGCTGGCGGGGCGCGGGCCATCGCCGAAGACTTCTTCCAGCGAGTAACCGTGTTCTTTGGCCAAGGCAGCCAACATGCGGCGCACTTCGACGACTGGTGTGCGCGATTCCAGTTTTTCCTTGCGCTGCTTGGCCTTGGCGATCAGGGCTTCCAGTTCTTTGGCCGACAGGCCCTCGAGATTCAGCGACATCGGTTTTCTCCAATAAGTGAAGTGGGCCGCGCAAGCGTGCGGAAGAAAGACGCTTCGATGCTAGTGGAATAACCCGCTCATGAAAACGCCACCCTAGAGTGGCGTGTTCAATCGGGGACCGCCGTGGCGTCGGCATCAGCGCAAAGCCAGCACCTCACCAGTTCAGTTTTGGCGCGCAAACCTGCGGTGAAGATGACATCTGCCTGCATGTCTGCTGGGTCTGGGTAAAGATCTGCTGGTACTGGGCCAGTTGCCCGGCTTCCGGCTGGCCCGCGCACTGGTTTTGCAAGTGGTCGATGATCAACTGCATCGCATACATCGTGGACTGCAATGTCGGAATGAGCTCCGCATTGCTGGGCTTGCGCCGTTCTATGGCGCTGACCTCGCGTTCAATGCGCTGCAGTCCCGCCGCACACGCGCCGCTTCCCGCGCGCCCGGTTCCGCCCGGAGTCTGTCCGGCCGCCGACCAGTTTGGGTCAGCCAGCGCTTCATTACCCATCCGCATGAAGGCTTCATAGTAACGACGGTTTTTATCAGCGCGCTCGGCCCCGTATAAATTTTCGCCAAAGAAGGTGCAGGTGTTCGACTGGCAATACGCAACTGTTTTTCTGTCCCACTCTGGCAGCATGTCGACCCAGTCTCTTGCATTGCTGTCAAAGTCGGCACAAGGCGCCATCAGCTTCATGAGCATCTGATTTATTTCCAGCTCGTAGTGCGCGCTCCATCCTGCGACCTGATCCAGATTATTAGCGGAAAAATACTCATTCATCTTGTCCAGATTGCGCTGGCAGATCGAAACACCGTCTGACGAAAACGAGTCGCTTCCGCCTTGCTCTGTCTGCGTCTCGGCTGCCGCAGCGTAGGCCGCTTGCTTTTCTCGCTCTACGCGTTCCGCCTCTGCCTTCGCAGCTGCTTCGGCAACAAGTCGTGCCTCCTCGGCTTTCCGCGCCTCCTCAGCAGCGAGCGCCTTTGCCTCGGCCTCGAGCCGAGCTTTCTCGACAAGGGCTTTGCGCTCGGTTTCCGCCTTACCTACTTCTTCCTCCAAAACTGACTGGATATCTTCCGGGACGTTACGTGTGGGGAACCGGTTCTGCGTTCCGCTTTCTTCTTGCTGCCACTGCTTCAACGCCTCATCCGGAGTGAGAGATGTGTTGGGCAGGGTGTATGGGCACGGCGGCATATCTTCGCGGATCATTCCGTACTCGGGCCTAGGTTCACCCAGCGCCTCCAGTTCTCGGAACACCGCTTCTTTCTCGACGCCCCACTGCTCGCGCACCCTGTTGCATTGATCGACGGCCTTCTGTGCGTCCAGGCACATCTGTTCCCTTCTCGTGTCAGCCTTGCCCTGCGCGCAGAGTTCAAGCTGCGTGTGCGCCCTGCGATACTCAAGGTGACCGTTCGTATCCTTGCCCTTTGCCGCCCAGAGTGCGTCGAGGAGCAGCTTCTGGCGACGGTACAGCGCGTTGAGGCGCCCTTCCTTCGATGTATCCGCCGCTTGCACCTGAGCCAACGCGACCTTATCGATTCCAGTGCGACATCCTGTCGCATCGATGCCCGCCGCACACACTTCCGCACCATCGGATGACACGCCGATCCCCGAGAGCGCTCGCGCCACGATCAATGTGTCAGGCTTGCCACTGCCTATCCCGGCTAAAAAGCGCCCTAACGTATCGCAGCTTCCGATCAGCGACGTGACTAGGCGGCAACCCGGATGGGTCTCGCAGAATTCAATCTGGGTTTTTTGCCCCTCACTGAGCGCAAGTGTGCAAGACGCCGCGTTGGCAACGGCCGCACCAGAGAATCCGCACGCCAAGAATCCGCAGATCAAGAAGGCCACGTTAAAGCGGGTCATTGCAGTGCCCCCACGGCGATCATCAGTTGACGAAACGATAGGCAGGAAGCATCTCGCCGTGCCTAATGCCCCACAACACGCTGAAACCAGTGGACAGGCTGTCGAAATAAAGACAATCGCGCCTGGAGCCGGTCTCACAGACCTCCGGCACAGTGGATATAGACATGTATTGGGTTTGGTCCTGAACGCGCTTGGCGGTCAGGAGTTTTCCTCTCCTGTCCAGCACATAGAAAGACAAAGAATTATGGAGAAGATAAGGGCTCTTTTCGTCCAACCCCCGGTCCATTTGCGGGTAGACCTTCGTCAAATCCAGCTCGCGCCCCCTGAAACTGCCAAAGAGATCAAATCTAGCCCTATAAAACCAATCTACCAGGACGGCCACGTCTGCCTCGCCTCTATCCAGAATGCCAAGATCATCAGCGGGGATGATCTCGCTGGCGCCACTGTACTTTGAAAGTCCGGAGCTGATGGCGCGGAGCAAATGGCGCGGGTCGGAATACCATTCAAAGTCAGCCCGCCTTTGGGCCGCGCCGCCGGACAATTGAGCGCTTTCATTGATCAAGGTTGCGCGCTCCTGCCTGAAGCGCGCGAGCTCTTGAATCATGCGTTCTGACAGTATCAGGGCGACGCGCTTGCCTTTGGTATGCACAAGAATTGACTGCCCCGCCCCGAAGTCAATGGAGTTATCAACGGCTAAATCGTAATCAACACGGCCGTCCGTGGTTATCCCTGCAAACGCGGGGCTTTCTGCTTTGAATGCGATTGGACCGGGTGGCTCCTGAGCGCCCGCCCTTGAAGCTTCTAGAA
Organism: Lysobacteraceae bacterium; assembly: GCA_027483045.1. GTDB lineage: Bacteria > Pseudomonadota > Gammaproteobacteria > Xanthomonadales > Xanthomonadaceae > Silanimonas. The sequence continues at coordinate 6,446 of JAIXVL010000083.1, read as the reverse complement.
AAGCATCACTAACCGTTTCTAGGGTGCCGGGATCAAGGCTGAACAAAGGCTCGTACAGATACCTGTCCACATTCACGCCGGGACCATTGGCGAGCCAGCGTCCTTCCGCATCGCGAGAGAACCTGCTGCTTCCTATCCCTCCGCGCCAGTGCACCTTACAGGAACCGCCGCGAAGCTCATTGGCGAGGTCGCTTCGTTGGGCCCTTCCGTCTTCCACGTAGGGGTTAACATTTTCGGTCGCAAGAACACATGCCAAGCCGATCGGCAGACCATTGATCATGGTTTGCGCCGACCTTATTCTGTTTGAAATGTAGCTATCCCCCACGTAGTACTCGACGAGCGTATCCAAGACGCCGTGGCCCTGCCGCTGACCGTTCTGGCATGTTCCCGTCCACTCTTTGATCGTCAGTGAGTAACTGTTTCCATCATAACCAAAAGTGAACTTTTCACTGGGTGGCCGATCGTCGCAAGTCGACACCGCCTTGGTGTAGGCCTCATTGAAAGCGAGCCATCTCCCCGCAGTGGATTCGAAGTTGTCGAGCGCGTTTTGTAGTTTAGGGTCGACTTCAGGGGGTGGCGCGTGGGCCACACTGTCTGGTCCCTTGAGAATTCCGGCCAATGCCGGGAGCACTAGACTGTCTTGAGCCAGCACTCCAACAGGGGTGACGCACATTAAGAGCATCGATAAACATGCCGTACGTACCCACAATTCTGATTTCATGGCGCAACGCCTCCCCTTAATGGGACGACATAGGTTCGGAATCTCGAACGCTCGTTTCGCAAACTCTAGGGCGGTGGCCTTGGGCAGCGCAAGCGTCGGTTCGCCTCACCTTGGCCGTGGTTGAGGCATCATCGCGACTCTTTTCGGGCCTTTTCTTTGAAGGTGCTTTTCAAAAACCGCTGTTTCAGAAACTCAGCCAAGCGCGTTACGAGTATTAGCGGTAGATCGCCACCCGAAGGTGGCGCTAGCAATACTTGGTCACTCAGGCGCCGCAAGTCCTTGGATGGCCGTTACAGCCCCAACTGCGCCAAAACCGCAGTGCGGTCCAGATTCTCTGCCGCCTCGGCACTGCGTGCGCGGTATTCAAACGTACCGGCAGTAAGGCCGCGTTCGGAAACCACGATGCGATGCGGAACGCCGATCAACTCGATATCGGCAAACATCTGCCCCGGACGCAGGCCGCGGTCGTCGAGCAGGGTGTCCACGCCGCGCGCGTTCAAGTCGTTGTAGAGCGCTTCGGCGGCCGCAGTCACGGCGGCGTCGTTCTTCGGGTTGATCATGCACACCGCCGCACGCCAGGGCGCCATGGCCTCGGGCCAGCGAATGCCGTTGGCATCGAAGTTCTGTTCGATGCCGGCGGCCACGATGCGCGACACGCCGATGCCATAGCAGCCCATGTACATCACGCGGGCCTTGCCTTCGTTGTCGAGCACGGTGGCCTTCATGGCCTCGGCGTACTTCTGGCCGAGCTGGAACACGTGGCCCACTTCAATGCCGCGCGCAATGCGGATGTGGCCATGGCCATCGGGCGAGGCATCGCCTTCCACCACGTTGCGGATGTCGGCCACGAGCGCGGCCTCCGGCAGGTCGCGTCCGAAGTTCACGCCACTGAGGTGGAAGCCGTCTTCGTTGGCGCCGACGACGAAGTCACTCATCGCTGCCACGGTGCGGTCGGCGATGACGGTGATCGCCTGCTTCGGCTCAACCGGGCCCAGGAAGCCCGGCGAGGCGCCGAGGTGGGCGCGGATTTCCTCTTCGGTGGCGAGGCGGTAATCCGCCAGGCCAGCAATCTTCGAGAGTTTGATTTCGTTCACCGCGTGGTCGCCGCGCACCAAGGCCAGCACAAAACCCTGTTCGCCCATGATCGCGATCGATTTCACCGTGCGCGTCAGCGGCAGGCCCAGCAATTCCGCCACGGCCTCGCAGGTCTTCTGCGTGGGGGTGGCCACCTTGGTCATCGCTTGCGAAGCGGCAGCGCGCGGCGCTGCGGGTGCCACCGCCTCGGCCAACTCGACGTTCGCGGCGTACTGCGAGGTGTCGGAGAACGCAATCGCGTCCTCGCCGGAATCGGCCAGCACGTGGAACTCATGCGAGGCCGAGCCGCCGATGGCGCCGGTGTCGGCGTTTACCGCGCGGAACTTCAAGCCCAAGCGCGTGAAGATGCGCGTGTAGGCGTCGTACATGTTCTGGTACTCGCGCGCCATGCACTCGGGCGTGACGTGGAACGAGTACGCGTCCTTCATCAGGAACTCGCGGGCGCGCATCACGCCGAAGCGCGGGCGGATCTCGTCGCGGAACTTGGTCTGGATCTGGAAGAAGTTCTTCGGCAGCTGCTTGTAGCTGGCGAGCTCCTGACGCGCGAAATCGGTAATGACTTCCTCGTGCGTCGGGCCGAAGCAGTACTCCTGCTGCTTGCGATCGGTGATCTTGAGCAGCTGGCCGCCGAACTTGGCCCAGCGGCCGGTTTCTTCCCACAGCTCTTTGGGCTGCACGGCCGGCATCAGGACTTCGATCGCGCCAGCCCGCTCCATTTCCTCGCGCACCACGGATTCCACCTTGCGCAAGGCGCGCAAGCCGAGTGGGGTCCAGGTGTAGAGGCCGGCGCCGAGCTTCTTGATCATCCCCGCGCGGAGCATCAGCTGATGGCTGACGACTTCGGCGTCGGCGGGGGTTTCCTTGGTGGTGCTGAGGTGGAACTGCGAAAGGCGCATGCGGGCTCGGCTGAAGAAAGCAAAGCCCGCATTCTAGCGGCCTTGGCGGCCGCTGGCCGGGAAACGCTTACTGGGCCGGCGTGCAGTAGGCGCGAACCGCTTGTTCTGCCAAGCGGGTTTGTGCCGCGCGGTCTTCGGCCGTCAGCGGGTCGGGCTTGCCGTCCCCGTCTTTATCCATCTCGAGAGGAGTGTTGGACTGCAGTTGTTCAAGAGACAACTTGGCGCGATCACACACTTGCTGATCCGCGGCACGAGCAGGTGCGGCGGGCAGTGCTGCTGTCGCTTCAGTGCCTACCGCGCGATCGCGAATGCTGCGGGTTTCGTAGGCAACGCCCTCTGGCGGGGTCTGGGAGTAGTGGCGCACGCCGCCGCTGTCCACCCAGGTGAACACCGTGTCTTGAGCAAACGCGCTGGTGGCAACGAGCGTGAGGGCTGCAAATGCAAAGGTGAGGGGGCTGAGACGCATCGGGACGCTCCAAACACAGGACTGCCTGCATGGTAGCGCCATACGCGTGTTTGGGGGCATACCGGGCCGCCCTGCGGCTACACTGCACCCCATGGACGACACGCCCCAAACCCCCGCCAGCCCGCGCCCGCGCAGCCGGCACATCTATTTGCTGCCCAATCTGCTCACCACGGCGAACATGTTTGCCGGGTTCTACGCGATTCTGGCCGCAGCCAATGGCCGTTTTGAAGCCGCGTGCATCGCGGTCATCGTGGCCGGTGTCTTCGACGGCTTGGACGGCCGCGTGGCGCGCATGACCGGCACCACCAGCGAATTCGGCGTGCAGTACGACTCACTGTCCGACCTGCTGAGCTTCGGCGTGGCTCCAGCCTTGGTCATGTACCACTGGGCGTTGGCGCAGCTCACCCTCGATGGCGGCGTGTGGGGCAAGGTGGGCTGGGCGGCTGCGTTTCTTTATGTGGCTTGCGCAGCGCTGCGCTTGGCCCGCTTCAATGTGTCTGCGGGCAGCACCGACAAAAGCTGGTTCCTGGGTTTGGCCAGCCCCGCTTCGGCAGGCGCCATGATTTCCGTGGTGTGGTGCTTTACCGACCTGGGTTGGTCGGGCGATGAGATGCGCTGGGTCGCGCTGTTGGTCACCACCGCGTGCGCGTTGCTGATGGTGAGCCGAATTCGCTTCTTCAGCTTCAAGGGCTGGCCCGGCGACCGCGTGCCGTTCTGGTTCATGTTGCTGGTCGTGGCGATTTTGGTCGCGCTGATGATTGATGCACCGAAGGTGATCTTTGCCGTGGGTGTGGTGTACATCTTGAGCGGCCCGGCGGTGTGGCTGTGGCAGCGTCGACGCGACTCAGGGCAAACCCCCGCGGCATGAACGACTGGTCGCCCCTGCAGCACCGTGCGCTAGCTGCTATGGGCTACTCGGTGCTGGCGCTGCGTGGTGCGCCTGCCGCTGCGGGCAAGCCCATGGCTTCGCTGGAGCTGCCCAAGGCCCTGCGCAACGGCCTAGAGCGCTGGGTGGGCGGGCAATGGGCCGAATGGCCTGCGCCCGAAGGCCAACCAGGTGAAGCAGCGTTCAAGCGTGCGCTCTGGATTCGCGTTCGCGATTGGCGGCGCGGGGGCTGAGGCATGGCGGCACGGCTGCAAGTGGCCCTGCAGTTCCGGCCCATGCGGCAGGCCGATGTACCCACTGTGGCGGGCATCGAAGAACGCGCTTACGAATTCCCGTGGACCGCCGGCATTTTTCGAGACTGCTTGGGCTCGGGTTACCACTGCTGGGTGGCCGAAAGTACGGAAGGCGTCGTGGGTTACGGCGTCCTCAGCGTGGGCGCCGACGAGGCTCATCTGCTGAATCTGTGCATCGACCCGGCATGGCACGGCCGTGGCTTGGGGCGGCGCGTGTTGCGGCGAATGGTGGATTTGGCGCGCTGGCACATGGCCGACCGTGTGTTCTTGGAAGTGCGGCCGTCGAACCCCGCGGCCATTGCGCTGTACGCCAGCGAAGGCTTCCATGAGATTGCGAAACGCCCGCGTTACTACCCAGCCAAGAATGGTCGCGAAGATGCCATCGTGATGGCGATCGAGCTGCTGCCTCCCGATGCGCGGGCCGAAGCCCCTCCCGCCTGATCAGCCCCAGACTTGGGTGCTGACTGCCGCAAAGTGCAGCACGCTGCCGGCCAGCACAAAGCCGTGCCAAATGGTGTGCGTGTAGCGAATGCGTTTGCTCAGGTAGAACAGCGTGCCCAGCGTGTAGGCCACGCCGCCAGAAAAAATCCAAATCAGCGCCCAGGTGCTGAGCTGCTCAGTCATCGGCTTGATGGCGACGATGGCCATCCAGCCCATCAGCACGTAAATGAGCGTGCTGATTTTCTTGTACTTGCCGGCGGTGTACAGCTTGAACACCACGCCGATGGCGGCGAGCGCCCAGATCACGCCAAACATCCACCAGCCGCCATGTTCGCGCAGTCCGACCAAGGTGATGGGTGTGTAGGTGCCCGCAATCAGCAGATAGATGGCGCAATGGTCCAGCGTCTTGAGCCGCGCCTTCAGCGCTGTCTTCAACGGTGCGGCGTGATAGAAGGCCGATGCGGTGTACAACAGGATGAGCGTGATGCTGAAGACGATGGCGCTGGCCAACTGCCAGCCATCGCCCCACAGCGCCGCCAAGGTGATGAGCACCGCAGAGCCGCCCACGGCGAGCACTGCGCCGGCGCCATGCGTGATGGCGCTGCCGCGTTCATCGTGAATGTAGTGAAGCAAGCCATGCAGGCTGATATCGCTCATGCGGCGCACCTTGCCCGAAGCCGGTGGAGCTTGCCAGTGCAAGGCGCTTGCACGCGCCTTGCCCGTTCAGCCTTCAAAGCCGCGAGAAATTCGCCTTCAGACCCTCGAGCATCGTGGTCCACTCGGCCAAGCGCTTGCGTTCTTGGTCCACCACGGCGGCCGGAGCATTGGCGACGAAGGTTTCTGAGCTGAGCTTGCCGTTGCACTTCGCGAGTTCGCCTTCCGCGCGCTTGATCTCTTTCTCCAGGCGCGCGCGTTCGGCATCGAGATCGACGAGGCCCGCTAGTGGCACAAGCAGCGTGAGCTCGCCCAACACGGCTGCGGCTGCGGCCGGTGGTTCGCCCTGCACCCACTCAATGGATTCCAAGCGTGCAAGGAACTTCAGGCCTGCAGCATGGCGTTCCAGCTGCGCGAGGTCGGTTTTTCCGCTCAGCAGCAGCGGCACGGCCTTGGCGGGCGAAACACCCAACTGACTGCGGATAGAGCGCAGCGCGGCAATCGCCGATTTCAGCCACTCGATGTCGCTCGCGGCGGTCGGATGCGTCAGCGACGCATCGAATTGCGGGTAGGCCTGCGTGCTGATCGATGCGCCGTTGATCTGCAGCTTGGGTGCGATATGTGACCAGATTTCTTCGGTGACGAAGGGGATAACCGGGTGCAGCACGCGCAGGCTTTGCTCGATCACGTACAGCAGCGTGTGGCGCGTGGAGTTGGCCGACGCATCGTTGGCCTGCAGTGCGGGCTTGCTGAGTTCGAGGAACCAGTCGCACACCTCGTTCCACACAAACTCGTACATGGCCTGCGAGGCGAGGTCGAAGCGATAAGCCGCGAACTGCGCGTCGACTTCCTTCAGTAGCTGCTGAAGGCGGTCGAGAATCCAGCGCTCGGCATCGGTGGTCGGTGTGGGCACACCCGAGGCGGTGAAATCCTCCGTGTTCATCAGCACGAAACGCGCAGCGTTCCAAAGCTTGTTGCAGAAGTTCTTGTAGCC
>JAIXVL010000135.1 GCA_027483045.1 Lysobacteraceae bacterium | reverse complement strand
CCCGAGCGGGCGGCACGCGAGAGCTGATAGCCCACGATGTCGTTCATGCGCTGCACTTGTGCGCGCACTTCAGTGCGCAGTTCCGCGGGCGAGACACCCGCATCAAGCAGGCTTTGAAGAACCGCCAGCGGCGTCTTCAATGAATGCGCCAAGTCACCCAAGGTGCGACGCACCTGCTCCAAGTTGCGGCGCTCGGAATCAATGAGCGCATTGATGCTATCGGTGAGTGGCTGCAACTCGCGCGGGTGCTCGTCGGTGAGGCGCGCCACGGTGCCCTGCTGCACATCGGCCAGAGCACGCTCCACACCCGCGACTGGGCGAAGGCTCCAGCGCAAGGCCAAGGCCTGCACCACCAGCAACAGGAAGGCTGCGCCGCCCAACCAAGCCCAGAGCGTCTTCCGAAACACGCCCACCTGGCCGGCCACATAGCTGGCGTCTTCGTACAGCGCCATCGTCAGCTCGAGATCGCCGCGCCCCGTCTCCCAAATGGTGGTGAGTGAGTAGCGGTACACGGCCAAGGGCGAGCCACTGGATTCAGTAGCAATCAAGGGGCCATCGAAGCGCCCTACACCCGGCGCACTGCTTTCCGGCGGCGGCAGAATGCGGCCTAAGGAAGACGCCGATTCCCAGCGCAAAGTGGGGCCCACCATGCCGGCATACAGGCCACTGCCGGGCCGATCGAAGCGCGGATCGGGCGGAATCTGCGGCATCACGATGGCGCCCGAGCGCAGCGCCTCAGCACCGTTGAGGTAGGCCTTGGCAAAGTTCTCGAGCCGCTCGCGTTGGCTGTTGAGCGCTGCTTCGGTGAACGCACGATCGAGCGCGTAACCGGTCAGGCCAAGAAAGGCCACGAGCCCAAGGCTCGCGGCCAGCAACTGGCGCGCCTGCAGCGAAAGGCGACGCCGCACGCCCATCACTCGCCCTTACTCGTTACGCGGAATGGCGAAGCGATAGCCGCGACCACGCACGGTCTCGATGGGCTTGAGTTCGCCATCGGGATCGAGCTTCTTGCGAAGACGACCGATGAATACTTCCAGCACGTTCGAATCGCGATCGAAATCCTGCTGGTAGATGTGCTCGGTGAGGTCGGCTTTCGACACCAACTCGCCCGCGTGCAGCATCAAGTACTCGAGCACTTTGTATTCGTAGCTGGTCAAGTCGACCAAGGCATCGCCCACGTTCACGGTTTGCGCCGAGAGATCGAGCTTCACCGGGCCACATTCCAGCGAAGGTTTGCTCCAGCCGGCCGCGCGACGCAGCAGTGCGTTGATGCGGGCCAGCAGCTCTTCGACGTGGAAGGGCTTCACGAGGTAATCGTCGGCACCCGATTTCAAACCTTCCACCTTGTCCTGCCACGACGAGCGCGCGGTGAGGATGAGGATGGGGAATTTCTTGCCATCGGAACGCAGCGCGCGCACCAGATCCATGCCCGACATCTTGGGCAGACCCAAGTCGATGATGGCCATATCGAACGGCACTTCACGGCCGTGGTACAGGCCCTCTTCGCCATCGCCTGCGGCATCGACCGCGAAGCCTTCTCGCTTCAGGCGGGCGGCCAGGGTTTCGCGCAACGGGGCTTCATCTTCGACCAGCAGGATTCGCATGAACTCTCCTTAGGCGAGCCGGGGTTGCCGGCGGTCAGTACTGTTGCTGATCGCCGCGCTCAACAGGCGGCAAGGTTTCGGGCATTGCAAGTTCAGAAGGCGGCGCCATCGGCTCAGGACGAGGCTCAGGCGCGCGGCCCATATCGGCATTATCGCGTCGAATCTCGCGCTCTGGCTCGCGGCTGAACGCGGGGCCCTGAATCTCGGGGGGCGACTCCAGATCGGATGTCGACCGGTCGTCACGGGATGTGTCATCGGAAAGGCTGCTCAGACCGCGCGACTCGCGCCAAGCGTCGCGGCGACGCTCACGCGGGTCTTCACGCAGGATCCGAACGCGACCATCCGGCGTCAGCACTTTGAGCCGATACACCTCGCGTCCATCGCGCTGCATGCGCTCGGCACGCAGCACTTCGCCGCCGGTTTGGCGCTCGATCCGCAGCACAGACTCGGGAAGCTCGGAGCGCTCCAGCGGCCCTGCCGACTCGCGCACAGGCTCGCGCTCGCCCTGCTGGGCGAGCAGCAGGCCCGGGACGAGGGCGAGAAGCAGCAGGGCGCGGAGCGGAAACGGCATGGGCGGAGAATAGCGATGAAGGTGCTGGAGGAGCCAGCCTTGGGGCGCAGTCTGTTCGCTAGGGCGTGAATTGCCTCTAAATCAGAAAATCTCGCCGACGCAGCAGCGCAGCGATCCCCCAGCCTTTTCGATCTCGGGCAGGGGCACGGCATGCAAGGTGAAGCCCGCCTGCCGGAATGCTTCTCGCTCGGCGGCGCTCAGGGCCGCGACCGCCCGCGCGCTGAGGAACGCCGCGTCGGAAGCCACAGCAATGCCGTTTCCGGCGTAGTTCAAGCGGGCCTGAGAACCCAAGGCCAAGGCATGAGGCGCGTAGAAATCGAGGATGGCGCTGGGCACCGCAGGGTCTGCGAAGCCATCGGGACAGACCACCGCCAAGCGGCCGGCATAGATCTGCAGCAGCACATTGCTGTGGTACTCGCCGGGCGCCAGATCAAACACCAAGGTGGCATCGAGCCCGAATGCGTGGTGCATTGCAGCGGCGCCCACTTCGTCGCAACGCTCGGAGAGCCCGCAATAGCCCACGTTGCGCGCCCGATCGATCACCAGGGAGCCGGTCAATTCGGCGATCCCCGGTTGGCGCGAAAGATCGACTTCACTGAAGCCCAATGCGGAAGAAAAGAACCCGCGGATATCGGACCGCGCCGCTTCGCGCTGACGCACGGCATGTTTCATATGACCAACAACCAAGCGACCCGGCGCGGAGGCAAACACGTTATTGGGAAACACCGCATCGGGCGTTGCGGGATCACCCGGGAAGGTCACGACAGGCACATGGGCCGACAAGGCCTTGGCCAAGGCGCGGTGCTCGGCCAACGCGCCATCGGGATCGATGCGATCCGCCATGGCCATGTAGGTGTTGTCCTGCGCCGACTCGTCGGCAAGGCTCATGCCTTCCGGCGCGACAAGAAAGACCGCCTTCGGCACAGCGCGGGAGGCATCGAATACCTGCGCCGCAGCGGTGCGGAAGAATTCCTCAGTACTGCGGGTGATCATGCGGCGTCCTCACGGCGCTCGGTCACGGCCAGCGCTGCCTCAAGCAGGGCCATGCCCGCACCACGCTGTGGCGCGCCCTCGCTCAAGACCTGCCGGAAGGCACGGCCACCGGGCTGCGCATGGAACAAGCCAAGGATGTGTCGAGTCATGTGCTTAAGCGCCACGCCCCGTGCGAGCTGGCTCTCGACGTACGGAAACCAGGCGCGCAGGAGGGCCGCGCGGGACTGCAGGAAGTGCCCTTCCAAAGCGGCAGAGATTTGGTGGAGGCGATAGGGCTCGTGATACGCAGCACGACCCAGCATCACGCCATCCACTTGTTCCAAATGGGAATGCACATCGTGCAATTCACGCAAACCGCCGTTGATGAGCACGGTGAGCTGCGGGCGCTCACGCTTCAGGCGATGGACCCAGTCGTAGCGCAGCGGCGGAATTTCGCGGTTTTCCTTCGGTGACAAGCCCTGCAACCACGCCTTGCGCGCATGAACAATGAAGCCGGTACAGCCGGTGGCGGCCACCGCATCAATGAATTGAAGGAAGACATCAAAGTCCTCGATTTCATCCACACCCAATCGGCATTTCACCGTGACCGGCACGCGCACCACAGCCTGCATGGCGGCGATGCACTCGGCCACCAGCGAGGGTTCTTTCATCAGGCAAGCACCAAAGCGCCCTGCCTGCACACGATCCGACGGACAGCCGACGTTGAGATTGATCTCGTCGTAACCCCACTCCGCGCCGATACGGCTCGCCTGAGCCAACAGCGATGCATCGCTACCACCAAGTTGCAAGGCAACAGGATGCTCGCTGGCATCGAACCCCAAGAGGCGATCGCGATCGCCGAGCACCACAGCGTTCGCGTGCACCATCTCTGTGTAGAGCAGAGCCTGAGGTGCAAGAACGCGATGAAAGCTGCGGCAATGCGTGTCGGTCCAATCCATCATTGGGGCGACAGAGAGGCGCAGCGCGGCGGCGGGGAGCTTGGGAATCGTTGCCATAGCGCACATTGTGGCCGAAGCCAGGCCCACCGCGCCTTACACTGCCCGCATGGACTGGCTTGATGCTCTGCCCGACACCCGCGTGCTGCGCGCCCCTGACGCGCTGCACGACTACACGCACGACGAATCGCATGTCGTCGGCCCCTTGCCGCGCGCGGTCGTGAAGCCGCGAAGTGCCGCCGCCTTGCGCGCCTTGGTGCACGGCGCAAGCAGCGAGGGCTTCACCTTGGTGCCGCGTGGCGCCGGAAGCGGCAAAGCGGGCGGCTGCGTGCCCAGCGAAGGCGCGGTCGTGGTCGATCTTTCGGACTGGCCGGGCAGCATCGCCGTGAATCGCGATGACCTCACGCTCTCGGCTCCGGCCAGCGCATGGTTGCGTGATGTGCGCGCCGCCGCCGAACGGGAAAGCCTGTGGTATCCGCCGGACCCCAACTCCTGGCCGCTGTGCAGTTTTGGCGGCTCCCTGGCCACCAATGCCGGCGGGCCCAATGCGTGCAAATACGGCATGACTCGACGCTGGGTGCTTTCCGTCGATGCCTTGATGGCCGACGGTGAGGTGCATCGCTTCGGCATCGGCTCGGTCAAGCAGAACACCGGCCCGAATCTGGCGCAGCTGCTGGTCGGCAGCGAAGGCGTGTTCGGCATGATTCTTGGTGCCAGCGTCGCGCTGATTCCGCAGCCGCGCGAGCACCTCACGGTACTGCTTCCGCTCGATGATGCCGCCCTGCTACCGGCCCTTCCTGCGCGCTTGTTTGGCGCAGGACTCATGCCTTCTGCGCTGGAGTTTTGGGACGCCGCCGTACTGAATGACTTGCGCACCCACGGCCCGGACGCCGCGCGCCGATTTCCCGGCGAGGCGCTCGCTTTGCTGGAGTTCGATGACGCAGGCTGCACGAGCAGTGAGTTCATCGAACGCTTGATGGTGGCGCTTGGTGATGCGGCAGCACATGCCGAGTTGGCCACCGGTGCCGGCCAGCGCGAAGCGCTGTGGAATGTTCGTCGCATGACCAGCGTGCACTTAAAGCAACGCTTCCCGAAGAAAGTGAGCGAAGACGTGGTGGTGCCGCGCAGCCGCTTGCCGGAATTCTTTTCCCGGATGAAAGCACTGGCCATGCCTTCGGTGAGCTATGGCCATCTCGGCGACGGCAACTTGCATGTGAACCTGCTGCACGCCGGCGAGTTGGAAGGCGCCGCTCTGGAATCCGCACTCGAGCCGCTGTTCGCTCTTTGCATTGAACTGGGCGGAACACTGAGTGGTGAGCACGGCATTGGCTTGGCCAAGCGCGAGGCGTTTTTGCGCCACACCGACCCGTACACCGTCGGTGCCTTGCGCGCGATGAAGAAGGCACTCGACCCCAATGGCGTGTTCAATGCAGGGAAAGTGTTTTAACCGCCTTGAGCGATAATGAGCGGCACACGGAGATGCCCATGCCCTACACGCCGATCACTGGAACGCTTGGTTACGTGCTGTCGCCCGATGGCTCGAACGTGCTGATGGTTCATCGCAACGCACGGCCGGGCGACCAGCACTTGGGCAAGTACAACGGCTTGGGCGGCAAGCTCGAAGCCGATGAAGACATCGCAGCAGGCATGGCCCGCGAACTGCATGAGGAAGCGGGCATCACGGTGACCGCCATGGAACTGCGCGGCACCATCAGCTGGCCCGGTTTCGGAAAAAACGGCGAAGACTGGTTGGGCTTCGTCTTTCTCATCACGGCGTTCGAAGGCGATGTGCCGGAGCGGAATGATGAAGGCGATCTGGAATGGGTGCCCTTGGCTTCCGTGATGGACCTTCCCATGTGGGAAGGCGATCGCCACTTTCTGCCGTTGGTCTTCGACGGTGACCGCCGGCCATTCCACGGCGTCATGCCCTACCGCGACGGACGCATGGTCAGCTGGCGCTACTCGCGCTTCTAGATCAGGGCGCGATCCACGCCACGCGCACGCGCGGGCCGTCGTCGTGAGGCTCGGTCCACGTCAGCAAAGCTCTGCCGCGCGCCGAAGCTAAACGCGGATGACCCAGATTGCGGCCCGGCGGCAAGCGTTCCACATCGCGGCGTTCACCCATTCGCCCTTGCGCATCGAACTCGGCCACGCGAAGAACCGCATCGGCACCATCCGCGCCGACCCAAGTCGCCAAGAATCCGCCATCGCGCCACGGCGCAAGATCAACGCGACCCAGCACGCTCTCACCGCGCTCAATGAGTGCGGGCTTGGCGAAGTCCTCGCCCTCTGCCGCACTGATCGACAGCTTCACGTCGAGCGGGCCTTCGGCCATCGTCGGCCAAAGCACCGCAAGACGCGAACCATTCACCGCGGCAGCAGGCCCATTCACCGGGCAACCCGGCATGCGCCAGCGGTCGGCATGCACCGTGGAAGGATGCTGCCACGCGCCGTCCGCGTCGCGTTGCAGCATGGCGATGTCACGCACACCTTCCGCATGATCGCGGTACACCACCGCAACCGATCGACCACGACGCACCATGTCGGTTTGGCAACACGAGCAAGTGTCGGCGTCGAGACGCGCTTCCTCCATCGGAACGCCGTTGCGCCCCACCACCGCTGCGCGAAGCGTCATGCGGCCTTCTTCATGATCGCCGTGGTGATGGGCATGCGCGTCGGTTGCACCCTCGCGGCCATCCAGCCACACCAGCAGCACGCGGTCGTCGCCATCAGGAAGCAGCGAGACAAAACCGTGCTGCACCGGCTGCCCATCGCGGTTCACGACAACAGGCGGCAACCACGTGCGCCCGCCGTCCAAAGAGCGCTGCAAGTGGATGTCGTAGGCGTAGGTCGAGCCCGCTGATTTCCGCAAGGTGAAGGTGACCCAATCACCGTTGTCCAATACGGCAAGGCTGGGAAAATCCGCCCAGTTCAAAAACCAGTTCTTGCCGCTCGCGACATCGCTGACGCGTGTGGGTTGCGCAGCGCTTGCCGCAAACACCGCCACGCGCAGAGTGCCTTGCTCGCCGGCCCGTTGCTGCCAGGTCAGTGCGAACTGACCATCGCCCGCACTGGTTACACTGGGCTGCGCCGAGCCAGTGCCCGGCGTCCAAGACGGCGCTTCCACTGTTAATGCAGAAGCGGGGCCTGCAAGGCCAATCGCCAAACCCAACAGCGCGCAATACGAATAAACCAAGACACGGCGCGGCTCAGTCATGGCGCTTAATCCCAGCGCGAAAGCGTTGCGGGCACATCGGCGGCTTTCTCTACCGACGCAAAACGCGGATGGTTCGGGTCGATATCGGCACGGTCCAAAGCCCAGACCAAGGGGTAAGGCACGTGGATGCCGTGACCACCCAGCGCAAGCACGGGCGCGATGTCGGACTTGAGTGAGTTGCCCACCATCACAAACTGGGCAGCCTCAACACCAAACTCTTCGAAAAGTCGTGCATAGCTACGCTCGTCCTTCTCGCTCACGATTTCGATGCGATGGAACAAATCCGCCATGCCGGAGTCGGCCACCTTGCGTTCCTGATGGAATAGATCGCCTTTGGTGATGAGCACCACGCGATGCATCGCGGCCACAGCCTGTACGGCTTCGCGCACACCGGGCAAGAGCTCGACCTTGTGCTGCAAGATCGATTTGCCCAAATCGATCAGACGATGAATGTCCGCGGCGCTGATGCGTGATTGCGTCAGTGCGATCGACGTTTCGATCATCGACAGCGCCATACCTTTTGCGCCATACCCGAAGAGCTTGATGTTCTCGCGCTCGGTGGCGAGAAGGCGATCATGGACCGCCGCATCGGCCAAATCGACGTAGCCACCCAAAATGCGCTCGAACTCGGCGTGCGCTTCCTTGAAGTAGGTTTCGCTATGCCACAGGGTGTCGTCGGCGTCGAAGCCGACCATCGCGATGCGACTCATCCCGCCGTGCCCACCGGACCCAAGAAATCGACCTTGCCCACCGGCACGCCGGCGTGACGCAACAGCGCATACGTCGTGGTGCAGTGGAAGTACACGTTGGGAATCACAAACGACAAGGCGTAATCCTGACCCGTGAAGTGCAAATCACCACGGGCGCGCGTGGGCACCGTAATCGCGCGAGTGGAAGAGCCTTCAAACGCCGCCGCCGGCACCGAGTGGATGTACTCAAGCGTGCGGTCGATACGCGCCTGCAAGTCTTCGAACGTCGTTTCGTTGTCTTCAAACTTCGGAGCTTCGCTGCCCGTCGAACGCGCCACGCCGCTCTTGGCAATGTCGGTGGCGATCTGGACTTGGCGGCTCAGCGGAAACATGTCGGGCGAAAGGCGCATGGCCAGAATCACAGCCGGGTCCCAGCCCTGCGATTTGGCGTGGGCTTCGCCCTTGGCCAGCACATGCCGCAGCTGAGTGAGTGCTCGGGTCAGGGTGGGCACAAGAATCGATTGCATGGCTGAAACTCCGGCGGGGATTGGGCCTGCATTGTAGGCTCGAAGACATGGCAGATTTGTCCTCACGCCATGACATCGCCTGCTTCGGCAGGCTCCTGCCACCATCCTTGCAGCCCGCGATCCCGATGAGTGAAATCAAGCCAAGCGGATTCACCGATGCGCTCATCGCGCTTGTGCTGCGCACGGTGCTTCGCCTGCTGCTGAAGCCCGCGCTGTCGCCGCGTTTGAGCGTGGCGACACAGCGTCGATGGCTGGCACGCCTGACGGCCCTCACCGTCACGCCGGGCATCGTGAAACGCGAGCAAGGCTCGCTGGGTGGCGTGCCGGGCGAGTGGCTGCGCCCAGGGCCGGCAGCACCCGCCAAACCAGGCGCCATCTTGTTTCTGCATGGCGGCGCGTACTGCGTGGGCTCGCCCGCCACGCACCGCGGACTGACCGCGCGGCTGGCACGTGACACCGGGCTGCCGGTGTTTGCTCTTGATTACCGCTTGGCCCCCGAGCATCCCTTCCCCGCGGCACTGGACGACGCGCTCGCCGCCTTCCATGCGCTGCGCGCCGAAGGCCCGGTGATTCTGGCCGGCGATTCTGCGGGCGGTGGTTTGGCACTTGCCGCGGCGATTGCTCTGCGCGACGCAGGCCACCCGGGCCCAGCCGCACTGCTGCTGGCTTCGCCATGGGTCGATTTAGATCTCAGCGGCGCGCCTGCGGCCCCGAAGGGCGAGGCCATGCTCAGCCTGCCGTGGATGCTGGCCTGCAGAGAGATGGCGCTCGGGCGTTCCACAGCGCAGCAGCAGACATGGGCTTCGCCTTTACATGCGAATCTGCGCGGCTTGCCGCCCACTCTGGTGCAGGTAGGCACCGATGAAATCCTCTACCCGCAAGCCTTGGCATTGCATGCCGCTCTGCAGGCCGCGGGTGTTGAATCGCAGTGCGACGTAACGCGTGGCCGCTGGCATGTGTTCCAGCTCAACGCGGGTGTGTTGCCCAGTGCGAATGCTGCGGTCGCGCGCATGGCGCGCTTCGTCATGAAGCCATTGGCGGACGCCACGCCGCCACAGCATTCGGAGCACACCGTGGTCGTCATGGGCGCGGGCATGTCGGGCCTGTGCACCGCCATCCAACTGCAGGCACAGGGCATCCACGACTTCGTCATTCTGGAAAAGCAGCAAGGCTTGGGCGGCACGTGGTGGGACAACACCTATCCCGGCGCCCAAGTGGATGTGCCTGCGCCGGTGTATGCGTTCTCCTTCGCACCCAACACGAAGTGGCGCCAGCGCTTCGCCGATTCCGACGAGATTCAACACTACATGCAGGGCCTTGCTGAGAAGCACGCACTGCTGGGCCGCATGCGTTTGGGTACGCGCTTGAGCGATGCGCGCTTCGACGCCGCGACCGGGCATTGGCATTTCCAGACCGAGCGTGGCGACACCCTTCGTTCGCGCTTCTTCGTCTGCAGCACAGGGCCCTTGAGCCAACCGCGCTGGCCGGACATTCCCGGCCTTGATGATTTCCAAGGCAAGCGTCTGCACACCGCGCGCTGGGATCATGACTACGCGCTGGAAGGACAGCGCATTGCCGTGATCGGCACGGGCTCGACTGCGGCACAAGCGGTGCCGCCTTTGGCCGAGAAGGCCGCGAGCCTGCATGTGTTTCAGCGCACCGCCAACTGGGTGCTGCCGCGCTTGGATCGCCGCTATTTCGGTATCGATCGCTGGCTGGCTTCCTTTCCGCCCTATGCCAAAGCCACGCGCTGGGCGTGGGCGGCATTCTTGGAATGGGGACGGCGTGGCTTCGACGAAGGCACCTTCGCGCGCCGCTTGATGCTCACGCTCGCTGCATGGCAGCGCCGCCGGCACCTACCGACGGAGGCTCTGCGCGAAGCACTCACACCGCCCTACCCGCTGGGCTGCAAGCGCATCATCTACTCCAACACCTACTACCCAACGCTCGCGCAAGCGCATGTCGAGTTGGTCACCACGGGCATTGATCGCATCACTGCACACGGCATCCTCAGCACCGATGGCCAAGAGCGACCCATCGATGCCTTGGTGTGCGCCACGGGTTTCGACACCGTGCACCTGCTCAACTCGTTGCGAATTACAGGCCGCTCAGGCAAAACCTTGAGCGAGGCGTGGGTCGATGGCCCCGAGGCCTTCCACGGCGTGAGCGTGGCAGGGTTTCCCAACATGTTCCTGACGCTCGGGCCCAATACCGCCACCGGCCACACGAGCACCCTGCTGTTTATCGAGCCTGAAGTGCAGCACGCCATCGCCTGCATGAAGACGGTGCTTGGTGGTGGCCACCGCTGGATGGACGTGCGCGAAGACGCACAGCGACTCAACAATGCGCAGCTTCAAGGCCGGCTGGCGCATTCGGTGTGGAGCCAATGCCGCAGTTGGTATCGCATGGACAGCGGCCGCATCGTGGCACTGTTTCCGGGCTTCACCGACGAATACGTGGCAGCACTTCGCGGGATTCGCAGCGAAGACTACGAGCTGGGCTAAACCCGCCCGCGCCTGAACGCGTGGGCCGCGCGGGACTTTCGGCCCATCTGGCCGTCACATGCATGAGTGCAGCATGAGGCATCGCCCCGAGAGACCCCTCCATGCGTCCTTACGCCCTCGCTTTGTTGCTGCTGCTCCCCCTCACAGTCATCGCAGCCGAACCGGCGACTGATGAAGCCGCTCCGGACGTCGATACCCAATCCGAAACCACGACCGAATCCGAGGGCGTGAGCGACGCAGCACCCGCCGCACCCATCGCTACGCTGCAAACAGTTGTCGTGACTGGCATTCAACCTGGCCCTGGTCTTTGGCAGGTGCGCAAAGGCGAAAACACGCTGTGGATCATGGCCACGCTCAACCCCCTGCCCAAGCGCATGGAGTGGGAGCCCCGCGAGTTGGACGCCCTCGTGGCGCGCGCAGATCGCGTGCTGGCGCCTCCGCGCGTGGAGCTCGATGCGGACATCGGATTCTTCGGGCGGCTGAGTTTGATCCCCACGGCACTGCGCGTGCGCAACAACCCCGATGACAAGACCTTGGCCGACGTGCTGCCACCCGATCTTTATGCGCGGTGGGAAGCGCAGAAGGCGCTGTATCTGGGCCGTGATCGAGGCGTTGAAAAGCGGCGCCCTTTCATCGCGGCAAACGAGCTGATGGACGAGGCCTTGGATGATCTCGACCTGCGTCGCAAGAACATCGTGTGGGAGCGCATTGAACGCGTCGCCAAACGCAATGACCGCGAAATCACTCCGGTGCAGGTGAAGATCAAGCTCGACGACCCGCGCCAAGCGCTTCGCGATTTCGAAGAAGGCGGCGTGGACGATGTGGACTGCTTGCGCGCCACGGTGCAACGCCTCGAGACCGACACCATCGCCATGCAGGAGCGCGCCAATGCCTGGGCCGTGGGCGATCTGCGCACCTTGAACGAGCTGAACTTCGAGAGCGAGCTGCGCGTGTGTGCGCTGGCCTTGCTGGGCTCGGAAGCCTTGCGTTCGCGCGGATTCACCGACCTTCCCCAGCGCATGATGGCCGAGTGGACACGGCTGGCGGAAGCCGCGATTGCCGAAGTGCCCACCACCGTCGCGGTCGCGGATTTCCAAATCCTGACCGCCAGCGATGGGCTTCTGGCGGGCTTGCGCGCGAAGGGCTACGAGATCATCGAGCCGGGCAGCGAGCCGGATGGCTCCAACGAAGCAGAAGCTGAGGAGCCGGTTGCAGGGCAGTGAACTAGGCTCTCTTAACACTTCTCCCAGCAAGCCATAAGTTCAGGGGCACGCTCTAGCTCGGAAGCAAACCACTTACCGGCGCTACCCAATCGGCTGGCCTTGAATGCCACAGCAAAGCTCGCGTTGGGGCGAGGATGTGAGACGGAAAGCTTGACCAAACTCCCATCTGTGAACGCCGGCTGCGCCATAAATCGCGGAACAAAACCCACACCAAGTCCAGCACGCTGCGCGTTTAACTTGTCCCGCATCGTACTCACGGTCAGTGTGTCCTGGCCCGTAAGCACACCATAGGTGCGGGAAGAGCGAACGCGGGCACTGTCGGCAACAACAACAGCACGGTGTTGCCGAACCTCCTCCTCGCTCAGGTCTCGGCTTAGCTGTCTTGCATGAAGCGCCAATGGATGTGCAGGCGAGGCAGCGAAATCAAAAGCCAGCGCCCCGAGCGGCACAATGGAGTAGCCACCTCCTGACGGCATGCCGCTCGCACCGAGGCCGGCCACCACGATATCTGCCTGGCCGCTGGTCAGAGCTTCCCAACTTCCCTCCAAGGCCTCCTCAGTCAACGTCAGTCGCGTCGCTGAGTTCAGCGCATCGAAAGCAGGAATGAGTGCAAGCACGGGATCCAAGCCAAAAATCGTATCGACAGCGATGCGTAGCTCGGGCTCCCAGCCTTCACGGACTCGCAACAGGCGATTCTCCATGTCCGCTGCCGAGCGCAGAACGCGCAATCCATCCGCCAGAAAAACCTTGCCAATCGGCGTCAAGACCGAATGCTGACGGTTCCGCTCAAAAAGCTTGACGCCCAGCACTCCTTCAACTTGCGTGACGGTATAGCTAACCGCTGACGGAACTTTACAAAGCGCATGAGCCGCCTTCGCGAAAGACCCATGGCGAGCAATCGCGTCGATCACGACGATGGTTTCTAGTGAAATTTTGGGCCAGAAGCTCATGAACGAATTTTTTGATCACTACAGTCAGAATGTCTCGCTTTTCGCTCGAGATTATTGCGCATATTCTAATAACTCAAGCGCAAATGGAAACACAAATGAAATCAATAAAGTTGATCTATCTTTCTGTAGTTCTCGCCCTCCTCTACACACTGTCGGCTCTCACGGGAAATGCATTCGCAACCGAGCTCAACGCAACGACTGAACCGTCCCGAGCGGTCACGCTGACCTATCTGAAATCAGCGCCAGGGCAGCTGAGGGACCTTGAGCGATACGTTCGAGCCAACTGGTTTGCGATGGACAAGATCGCTGTGGAAAACGGCCTATTTGCGAGCTATGTGTGGCTCGACACCGGCACAGACGAAGGGCCTTGGAATGCAATCGTGAAGGTCACGTACCTCGACAGCCGAGGCTTTGCGGGGATCCAAGAACGATGGGGGCCGATTAAGGCGGCACACGAGGAAGTCCGAATCAATGGCAAGGGTCAGGACCAGCTGGGAAAGATCGTCGACAGCCAGACAGTGTACGAGCGCGCTCCATTTCTTACGCTTGTCCCACCGCCTTCGGCGAGCGCACAGGGTGAGACGGACGAAGTGTCATCCGACGAGCTCGGAATCAGAGCCACAATTTCCCGCTATTTCCTTGCGCAAGAGACTAATGATCCCAGTTTCATCAGGGACGCGTTCCTGCCGACCGCTACGATAGAGGGCGTTGTGGGCGCAGCGCTGGTCACGTGGTCTCGTGACGAATACCTCCGGTTCTTCAAGAGCACACCAGGGCCTAACGCAAAGACAACCGTGCGGCGCATCGAAGACGTTTCGGTGAGAGGAGACAGCGCGTCCGTAAAGCTAGAGTTGAATTTCGCATCGGGAGAAACTCTGCTGGAGACTTTCCTGCTTTTCAAAACGAACGGCGAGTGGAGGATTGCCCACAAGGCCTAGGCGAGTGCTCTGTGATCAAGCGTGTTGCGAGCTCGTTGGTTATCTCGTTCTGGAAGATACGAGACCATCGAGCCGGGTAGCGAACCCAACGAAGAGAGCACTTAGCCCAGCGAAGTCGAGGCTGTTAACAATTAAATCAGGCTTTTCTAATGTAGCTTTACGTTAGCAAGGCGCATGCTGCTCCCGTGGGTCGGTCCTTTCTCGCCGACCATTCGGACATTGAATGAGCTTGAGTGCCTTGCTGCCCCGCTACCGCCCCGTCCTGTGGTTGCTGGGCGTGTTTCTAGTGGCCGCTCTGGCCACGCGCGTGGCCTTGTTGGCTGCAACGCCCGCGGCACTCGCCGCTCCGCTCTTCGACGTGCTTCTCGCGTTTTTGGAAGGTGCGGGCTACGACCTGCTCACCTTCGTCTATTTCAGCTGGCCGCTGGTGCTGCTGCTTTGGATCTTGCCGCGGCGCTGGGCCGACGCGCGCATCGGGCGATGGTCGGTGGCAGCGCTTTGCCTCGCATTGCTGTTCGTCCTGCTGTTCGTGGCCGTAGCCGAATGGACGTTCTGGGAAGAGTTCCACGCACGCTTCAACTTCATCGCGGTCGACTATCTCGTCTACACCACGGAAGTTCTTGGCAACATTCGCGAGTCCTATCCGGTCGGCCTGATTCTGTCGGCGATCGCGGCCGTGGGCACGGGCATCTTTCTGGCCAGCGGAAAGCTAAGGCAGATGTCTCGCGGCGAAGCCGGCTTCGGACGTCGCGCAGCGGTGCCTTTGCTGTGGGCCGTCGTCACAGTGGCGGGAACGGCGGCGGTCAGCGCCGATCTCAAGGGCCATTCCGCCAACACCTATGTGAACGAGCTTTCGGGCAACGGCATCTACCAGTTCTTTGCCGCCTACCGAAATGCATCGCTGGACTACGAGCGTTACTACGCACGCGAGCCGCTTGAGCAAGCCTTTCAGACCGTGCGCACCGAACTGAAAACACCCGATGCCACGTTTACAGCGGCCTCAGGCATTGAGCGCCAGATTCGAGCCGCGCAACCCGAACGCAAGCTCAACGTGGTGTTGATCAGCATCGAGAGCTTGTCGGCCGAATACTCCGGCCTGTTCGGTCGCTCGCCCAGCCTGACACCCAAGCTCGATGCACTGGCCAGCGAGAGCCTGCTGTTCACCAATCTATATGCTACGGGTACGCGCACTGTTCGCGGGCTGGAAGCGCTTTCGCTTTCGGTGCCGCCCACGCCAGGCGAGTCCATCGTGAAGCGTCAGAACAACGAGCATCTTTTCAGCTTGGCCAGCGTGTTCGACGCGCAGGGTTATGAGTCAATGTTCTTGTATGGCGGCTATGGCGCCTTCGACAACATGAATGCGTTCTTCGGAAGCAATGGCTACACCGTGCACGATCGGCGCGAGATCCCCGCCGATCAGATTCATCAGGAAAATGTTTGGGGCGTGGCGGATGAAGATCTGTACGGCATGGCGCTGAATCAGTTCGACGTCTCCTTCGCCAAGAAGCAGCCTTTCTTCGCACACCTCATGACCACCTCGAACCACCGGCCCTACACCTTTCCCGAAGGTCGTGGCCCATGGCCGCAGGGCAAGCGCGAAAGCGCCGTGTCGTACACCGATTGGGCCGTGGCCGATTTTCTGGAGCGTGCCAAGAACAAGCCTTGGTTCAAGGACACGATCTTTGTGATCACCGCCGACCACTGCGCTTCGAGCGGCGGCCTCGCGTCGCTGCCCGTGTTCCGGTACCACATCCCGCTGTGGATCTACTCGCCGGGCAATGTGGCGCCGGGGCGCTACACCAAGATGTTGAGCCAGATCGATATCCCTCCCACGCTGCTGGGATTGCTGGGCACCTCGTACCGCTCGCAGTTCTATGGCGTCGATGTTCTCAACAACGCCAGTGCTCCAGAGCGCGCCTTTGTCGGTACGTATCAGCTGTTGGGCTATCTGCGCGACAACCAACTCGTCGAACTGTCACCTAATCAGGGCATCCGAACGGTTCGCCCCGATTACACGCACGATGCGCTTCAGCCCGACGTGCCGAACAATGCAGCACTGACGGGCCAAGCGGTGGGCTTCTACCAGACAGCGGCGTGGCGCTTTACTGAGGGGCAAATGCGTCTGCAGAAGTAAGCACAACGGCGCCGAGGGGCCGTTGTTTTTCTCATCGTGGGCCAGCGCTAAGCTGTAGCTTCAAGCGCTCAACCGCACTTCGAATAGCCGCAGTTCAAGCAAGTCTGGCAGCCATCCATCAGCACCAAGGCCTTGGTGTTGCACTTGCTGCACATGGTGGCCGAGGGCGGGAAGCTGGTGCCCTCGCCGGTCACGGCAATGTCGCTGGTGCCCAGCGACACCTGCGGCGCGCTTACGTCAGAGTTTTTTTTTGCGCGGTTCTCGTACGCGGCGCGCTTCTCGGCCATCAGCGCGCGTTGCGCGTCGCTCACTTCCGGATCGTGGATCAAGCCGATCGACTTCATGTGCTCTTCAATCACCGAGCCGATTTCAGCCACGATGCTCGGCATGTACACGCCGCCGGCCTTGAAGTAGCCGCCACGCGGGTCGAACACCGCCTTCATTTCTTCCACTAGGAAGGTGACATCGCCACCCTTGCGGAACACGGCCGACACAATGCGCGTGATGGCCACGATCCACTGGAAGTGCTCCATGTTCTTCGAGTTGATGAACAGCTCGAAGGGGCGGCGCAATTCGTGCTCAGTGCCGGGGTTCAACACCACGTCGTTGATGGTGACGTACAGCGCGTGCTCGAACAGCGGCGATTTGATCTTGTAGGTGGCGCCGATCAGGCTGTCCGGACGCTCGAGCTTCTCGTGCATCTGGATGATTTCAGCGGTTTGCACCGGCGCAGGCGCCACAGCAGCGGCCTGCACAGGCGCCGGAGTGGCGGCCTTGTCGTCGGCGCCCAAAACGCTGTAACCCTTGATTTTCTTGCTGATCTTGATGGCCATGGCCGGCGCTCCTGCGCGCGTTGCGTTGTTGCGTGATGCGGTAACGAAATCGGTACTGCGCAAATTTTGGGGAGAATCACGACCTGCCCCGCTGCAAGAGCGGGGAGGCCGAGAAAACGCTCGCGCTTAGCGGCGAACGGTCTTCTTGGCGGCTTTCTTGGCCGCCTTCTTGGGTGCTGCTTTCTTTGCTGCTGCTTTTTTGGCCGGAGCCTTCTTCGCGACAGCTTTCTTCACTGCTGCTTTCTTGGCCGGGGCTTTCTTGGCGGCGGCCTTCTTTGCAGGCGCTGCTTTCTTTGGCGCTGCCTTCTTCGCTCCTGCTTTCTTCGGAGCGGGTTTGGCTCCCAGCTTGGCCTTCGCTTGCTTCACCGCGGCATCCACCGACTTCTTGGCGGCTGCCACTTTCTTCTTCGCGCTGCCTACAGCCTTCTTCACCGCCTTACCCGCCGAACTGTTCTCGGCCTGCTTCATCTTCGCTTTTGCCGCTTTCTCCACCTTGGCCACTTCAGCCTTGGCCTTCTTCACCATCGGCGCGGCCTTTGCTTTGGCCTGCTCGACGACTTCGTTGGCCTTGTCGCTTACGGCTTCAACCGCTTGCGCCAGAGTGGTGGTAACGCCATTGCCGTTGCTCATGCGACCCTCCTTGAAGGGTGTTGAGAGTCGCGCGCTCTTGGGCCGGGGCGCGCATCCCGGT
>JAIXVL010000022.1 GCA_027483045.1 Lysobacteraceae bacterium | reverse complement strand
ATCGAAGACGCCTTGGCCGCCATTCGCCTCCATCGCGGCGATGCTTGGCAGCCGCCAGCGGCTTTCGTCGGGCCCGCGCAAACGGTCTCTGGGCCGGCCGCTTGGGCTCTCGGCCCGCGGGTAGACCACGGCCGAACCGCCCTTTGGGGCGTGCTGGTGCTGGGCGCGGCCGCGGTCGGGTTTGCCGCCTGGCGTCTGTTGCGGCAGCCCAATTCGACGGCCGAACCGCAAGTTTGAGATTTCATTAGAAACATTCACGCACGGTCAGGGAAGGCCGTGCCAGACTGGCACCGTTGACAATTGTTGACTGAGCCAGAAAGGATCCACGGACGTGATCAACGCTATTCCGAAGGTCAATGCCTTTGACATCTCGATACGCGGTCGAATTGACAGCCACAGTGGATGGCATGTCGCAGAAAAGCGCGTCAACGACTTAGGCGCGCGGGCCGATAAACCCAGCCCCGCTTGGCCCTTGCTGATCGCAAGCTTGGGCGGCACGACCGCACTGGCCAACCGAAAGCTTGCTGATCTTCAACCGACTCTGACTGCAGTCAATCGGATCATCGAGGCATTGAACAGCTTGTCCGAGACGAGCAACTTCAATGATCTAGAGATTGCGCTTGGTCTGGCGCAGCCGCATGAACTTCACGACCGTATCGGCGACGCCATGGCGCGAGTGATGCGCAATCTGAAGGGCAATGGGCCACTGGCCAGCCATTAGCCCAAGGCGTTTAGGCGCCCCCGCAAGTCGGAAATACGCAGGCATGCAGCGGCACCCGGGGAAACCCTGGCTTCAAGGCTTGCCACGGCATCACGCGCCTCCCAACGCTGCGGATTGGCAGCCTCCCTGTAGGCGTCTCTGAATGGCATGCCGTCACGCGCCAGCTCAACCGCCAAGTCGGTGGCAAACATCGAAGGCTCGATCGCGGACTTCATGCGCTCAGGCACCCACGCCAAGTCGCCCAACAGACCGGGCACCAAGCTCAGGGCCGCAAGGCCTTGTGTGAAACCGCGAACCACGGCGGCCTTCGAGAACTGCAAATCACGGTGGTAACCCGACGGCAGCGACAGCAGCTGCTCGATTTCAGTCTTGGCCGCTGCGATCGGCGCATAAACACCACGAAGCAGCTCAACCACATCGGGGTTGCGCTTGTTAGGCATGAGGGAACTGCCCGTCGTGTACTTGGCGGGAAGCGCCACGAATCCAAATTCTGCACTCGTGAACAGCGACAGGTCCCAAGCCAGTCGACGCAGGTCGAGCATGGCCGAGCCTAACGCCTCTAACGCGGCCAGTTCGAACTTGCCACGTGAGAGTTGGGCGTAAGTTGCAGCAATCTGTAGTCGTCCGAAGCCAAGCGCTGAAGTGGTGTGGTCGCGATCAAGTGCAAGATTCACGCCATAACCAGCCGCCGAACCCAATGGGTTCGCATCAATCCAGGCAGCGGTTGCCTGTAGTCGTTGCGCGTCGTCGATGAATCCTTCCGCAAAACCCGACCACCACATGGCCGCACTGCTGACCATGGCGCGCTGCATATGGGTGTAGCCCGGAAGCGGCAGCGCCTGCTCGTTCTCCGCGCGCTCGAGTGACACCTTGGCGATGGCCACACAGAGTTGGGCGGCATGCTCGAGGCGGTCTTTCAGCCACAAGCGTGATGCCACAAGGATCTGGTCATTGCGACTGCGACCGGTGTGAATCTTCTTTCCAACGTCGCCCAAACGTTCAATCAGAAACGACTCGATGGCCGAATGGCAGTCTTCGAAGCGCTCATCCAGAACAAACTGACCACTCACCACCTGAGCATCAAGCACACGAAGTGCGTCTTGAAGTGCCGCAAGCTCCGTTGCACTGAGGACACCGATGCGCTGCAAACCTTCGGCGTGCGCCGAACTCGCGCGAATGTCGTAGCGAAGGAACTGGCGATCCAGAATGACGTCTTCGCCCGCAAGAAAATTCTGGATGTCGGCATCGACGTCGGTGCCGGGCTTCGCCCAAAGAAGGCCGCTCATGCGTGAGTCTCCAAGGGAATGCCAGAGAACTCCGGCAACCCGAATGCAAGATTGAGGTTCTGCAAGGCTTGTGTTGCAGCACCCTTCAAGAGGTTATCCAGCGTGGCAACAATCACTGCACGACGACCACAGGAAGACACGACCAGACCACCCAGCGAAACGCCATGCTGTCCGGCGATCCGGCTCACCCAAGGCGCCTCGTTTTCAAGACTTACCAGCGATTCGCGGGCATAGGCGTCACGGAAACGCTGCATTAGGGAATCGTGATCCAAGGACTCACAAAGATGCACATTCACGGTCATGGTGATCCCGCGGAAATGCGCGGCCACATGGGGCATGAACTCAACGGGATGGCCCAAGTGCCGGGTCACTTCGCGCTCATGCACATGGCCCACCAAGGCATAGGGCATCAGGTTGTCGCGCAGCTTCTCCGGATCATTGCGATCGCTGGCCGTCGTTCCCGCACCGCTGTATCCCGACACGCCAAAGCATTGCGCTGGACCTTCCAGCAAATCAACGATAGGCGCCAAAGCGAACTGCATCGCAGTGGCATAGCAACCGGGGTTACTGATGCGCTGGGCACCGGGAAGCGAAGCGCGATGATGCTCAGGAAGCCCGTAAACCCAGGACGCATCGAAGCGATAGTCGGCACTCAGGTCGAGCACCACTTTGTTTGGCGACGCCTTCTCGATTGCTTCCACAAATGGTGCAGCCAAGCCATTCGGCAATCCCAAGACCACGGCTTGCACCTCGCTTGCAGCAACAGCGGCAGCATCAAGTGAGCAGTAGCGGAGTTCACCGCCATAGCTCTGCTCATGCTCCGCCAAGCGCTGACCTTCGCGCTCACGCGATGACACAAAGCCGATCTCGAATTGCGGATGCGCTGCGAGCAGGCGAATCAACTCGGAGCCCACGTATCCACGCGCACCCACCAAACCAATCCGAATCACTTCCCTCCTCCCCGCGACTGAAGGAGATAGTCAAGGTGCGTGCGCACCATGGGCCATTCGTTCGACAGAATTGAGAAGACCACCGTGTCGCGGTAACTGCCATCGGCCATGCGCATGTGGTTGCGCAACACGCCGTCCTGCTTGGCACCCAAGCGCGCGATCGCCGCGCGCGAGGCGTGATTGAACCAACTGGTCCTGAACTCCACTGCACCACACTCCAAGTCTTCGAACGCGTAGCCCAGCAGCAAACGATTCGCCTCT
>JAIXVL010000299.1 GCA_027483045.1 Lysobacteraceae bacterium | reverse complement strand
GCCTTGGAGCGCACGCTGAGCTTGATCGATGCCGTGGGTGGCCTGGGGCGCCCTCAGGCCTGAACGCAAAAGGCGGCCCGCAGGCCGCCTTTTGGGATTTCGAAAAAGCGAAGGCTTACTTGGTGCTGTCGAGCGTTGCTTCGGCGTCTTGCACCAGTAGACGGTTAACGGCGTCGATGTCCTTGGGCTCCAAGGTGCCTGCGGCTTGCTTCAGCGACAACTCGTTGACGAGGAAGTTGTGGCGCGCCGAAGCGAACTGGGTCTGCGCAGCGAACAGCGTTTGCTGAGCCAGCAGCACGTCCACGATGGTGCGTGTGCCCACTTCCAAGCCTGCTTCACCGGCCTCAAGTGCGGCCTTGGCCGAAACCACCGCCAAGCTACGCGCTTCCACTTCGGCGGCACCGGCCGCGAGCGAGCGATAGGCGTTGCGCGTTTGGCGCACCACACCGCGACGCTGTTGTTCCAGCGCATCGGCCGTCGCATCGCGGTTAGCGAGGGCTTGGCGAACGCCGGCTTGGGTCGCGCCGCCGGCAAAGATCGGCACGGTCAACGTGACGCCGATGTTGTGGCCGTCCGACTGCCCATCGGCGGGAAAGCGGAAGCCGCTCGAGCCGCGCGAACCCCACGTCGTTGAATCATTCCAGCCGCCCGTAAGGTCGAGCGTCGGCAGATGGCCGGCACGCGCTGTGCTCACGTTGGCTTCCGCGCCTTCGAGTGCAAGCACAGCGGCTTGCAGCGACGGGTTGCCGTTCAGCGCGCGGTCTACCCATGCCTGCAGGCCATCGGTGTCTTCCAGTTTCGGCTGGTAGTCGGCGCCCAAGCCCTTCAGCGACTCCAGCGGCTCGCCGGTGATCTCGGCCAAGGCTTCGCGGCTGTCGTCCAAGCGAGTCGCCGAGCTGATGGCGTTCGCGCGCGCGCCGTCATAGCTGGCGCGGGCTTCGTGCACATCGGTAATCGGCGCCAAGCCCACTTCCAAACGAGTTTCGGCTTGATCGAGCTGACGCTTTGCCGCGGACTCTTGCGCACGCGCTGAAGCCAGCGACTCAATCGCGGTCAGCACATCGAAGTAAGCACGCGCCACGCGCACGCCCAAGGCCTGCTCTGCCGCGGCGCGCTCGGCTTCTGCTTCGGCAGCACGGGCCTTTGCTGCATCCAAACGCGTGTAGTCAGCGCGGTCATAAATCGTCTGACGCACGTTCACGCCCACGCTGCGGGTGCGGGTATCGGAGGTTCCGACACTGCGACCGAAGATGACATCGCCAGGGTTGTTCGGGTCGGGCTGCGAGCCAATCGAGGTGCTGTCGCCCTTGCTTTCCGTAAGGCTGGCGCTGCCATTCACTTGCGGCAGCAGAGCGGCACGCGCTTGCGTGACGCCGGCCTGTGCAGCTTCGGCACGCGCTTCGGCGGCGGCCAACTGCGGATCGCCTTTGCGGGCCAGCTCATAGGCCTGCTTCAAGTCAGCGGCGCTGCCGGTGCTGGCAAAGCCAGCGAGCAGAAGGGCAAAGGCAATGGGGCGCAGGCGCATGAAAATTCCTTACGGGAGCATCAAAGAGTGAAGCGTGCTTCGGGAGCGAAACCACGCAGATAGGGAATATCGGTTTCAAACAGGCTGTCGATACTGCGGCCTGCGGTGTCGTTGCGAAGGCAAATCGCTTCTTGCACGGGCGCATTGCCGCGCACCAGCACCAAGCGTCCACCTGGCTTCAACCAATGGGTGAACGATTCCGGCAGCGTGGCCACCGCACCGCCGACCAGAATGGCGTCAAAGCGCTGCGCGGTTTTCCACTGCGCGGCATCGGCACACTCGAGTCGAGCATTGGTGATGCCGCGCTCGGCCAAGCGGCGCTGCGCCGCAGTGACGAAATCGGCATGGAGGTCGATGGCATGCACCGAGCGCGCCAACTGTGCCAAGCAAGCCGTCAGAAACCCGGTGCCGAAGCCAATCTCCAAGACCTCATCGGTCTCGGCCACGTCGAGCGCCTGGAGCAAGCGGCCTTCGATCACCGGCTTCATCATGAATTCGCCGTGCTCAAGAGGCAGCGGCAAGTCAGTGAAGGCCAACTTGCGGTGCTGCACAGGAACGAAATCTTCGCGGCGCACTTGGCCCAGCACGTCGAGCACGCGGCTGTCCAAGACCTCCCACGGACGAACCTGTTGTTCGACCATGGCGTGGCGAGCGTGATTGAAGTCGATGGGCATGACCGGATTACCTAGAGGCAGGGCCGCATAGTGTAAGCGTGCGGCCCAAAAGACGCCGCCAGAGTGCCGCAGGCGAGCGGGCGAGCGCAGTGCCGAAGGTCACCGCAACCAAGGTCATGGCTGTGTGCCGCCGGGTGCATGGGCCAGCAGGAAGGTGTCGACGCAGCGTTCCACGTGCAGGCGCCTTGCTTCGCCTTGGGGCGGGGCTTGAAGGCCCAGCAGGCAGCGGAAGTGGGCCACGCCTTTGAGCAGGACGAAGAACTCTTCGGCCGCCACGCCTGCGGGGCCCGAACGCAGGGCGCCCCGCTTTTGGGCGGCCGCCACAAAGCCTTCCATTTCTTCGAGCGTGCGCTTAGGGCCGGCAGCGAAGTAGAGCTGGGCCAGTCGCGTGGGCGCTGGGGTCTGCGCGGCCTGTGCCGCCATCGTGCGCATCAGCTGAATGGCATCGTCGCTGTACACGAGTTCGGCGAAGGCTTGGCCGATCTGCAGCAGGGCGTCGCGCAGGGGCAGGTCCACCGGGCGCTCGAACAGGCCATGCGGCATCTGCGCCTCGCAGCGGGCTTCGACCGCGGCCGTGAACAGGCCCTCCTTGTCGCCGAAATGGCTGTAGATCGTCAGTTTTGACACGCCGGCTGCTTGGGCAATGGCCTCCAAGCTCACGGCCTCAAAGCCGCTTTCACAGAACAGGCGGCCGGCGGCCTCCACGAGGGCAGCGCGTTTTTCAGGGTCTTTAGGGCGGCCGGGTGCGGCGGGACGAGCAGCGGTCATCACAAAAAATATATTGAACTCAGGAGTTCATCAAATATAGCATACCGACCAGTTCAACAAATACGACCCCCAGCCATGCGCGCGCCTGTCACCGCCCTCCTTCTGTTCAGTGCCTCGGCGCTGCTGCTTTCCGCCTGCGGTAATGGCGACGCCGAGGCCCCCCCGGCGCGACCGGTGCTGGTGCAGCAACCTCTGGCCGGTGCGGGGGCCGTGCAAGCCTTCGCCGGTGAGGTGCGGGCCCGCCACGAAGCCCAGCTCGCGTTCCGCGTGGGCGGCAAAGTCGCCAAGCGCCTCGTGGATGTGGGCGACAAGGTCACCGCCGGGCAAGCACTTGCCGAGTTGGACCCTCAGGATCTGCGCTTGGCTCGAGAGGGCGCGGCGGCTCAGCTCCAAGCGGCCGAGGCGGATGCCCGTTTGGCCGCAGCCGAGTTCGAGCGCTTTAAGGTGATGTTCGAGCGCCAGCTGGTCAGCCGATCCTTGTTCGAAGCGCGGCGCAGCACTTTTGAAGCCGCGCGTTCGCGCGCTGAGCAGGCCAAGGCGCAGCTGGACGCGGCAGGAAACCAGGCCACATACGGCGTGTTGCGCGCACCGCAGGCCGGCGTTATCGCCCTGCGTCAGATCGAAGCGGGCCAGGTGGTGGCCGCCGGGCAACCGGCTTTCGGCTTGGCCGTGGAAGGCGAGCGCGAGATTGCGATTGCGCTGCCCGAAGCCGACGTGTCGCGCTTCAAGGTGGGTGACTCGGTGCTGGTGGAAGTGTGGGCGGCGCCCGGTGAGCGCATTCCCGGCACGCTGCGCGAAATCTCGCCTGCCGCCGACGCGCAAGCGCGCACTTATGCCGCACGCGTGAGCTTGGCCCTGCCCGATGGCGTGAGCGTCGGCCTTGGCCAGAGCGCGCGCGTGTATGCGCGCAATAGCGAAGTCGCTGCCTTGGCTGTGCCGCTCTCGGCACTCACTGAAATTGCAGGCAAGCCCACGGTGTGGGTGCTCGGTGACGATCGCCGGTCCGCGCGGCCGGTCGTGGTGGAAACCGGACCCTTCAGCGAAACCGACGTGCCCGTGTTGTCGGGCTTGAAGGCCAAGGATTGGGTGGTGATCAGCGGCGTGCATTTGATGCGTGCCGATCAGCCGGTGTTGCCGGTGGATCGCGACAACCGCCCCATCACCGCCGCCCGCGTTAGCGCGGCAGCGGAGTAAATCGACATGGCCTCGTCATTCAATCTATCGGCTTGGGCGCTGCGCAATCGCGCGCTCGTGCTCTACGCCATGATCGTGCTCGCGATCGTGGGGGTCTTTAGCTACCAGCGCCTCGGGCAATCAGAAGACCCGCCGTTTACCTTCAAGATCATGGTGGTGCGCACCATGTGGCCGGGTGCGACGGCGGAAGAGGTCGCTGCACAGGTCACTGACCGCATCGAAAAGAAATTGATGGAAACCGGCCAGTACGAGTTCATCCGCTCGTACTCGCGCTCTGGCGAATCCTTGGTGATGTTCATGTCCAAGGACTCGATGGTTTCGGCTGAATTGCCGCAGCTTTGGTACACCGCGCGCAAGAAAATTGGCGACATGCGGCATACCTTGCCCGCCGGTGTGATTGGCCCGTTCTTCAATGACGAGTTCGGCGACACATTTGGCAACATCTATGCGCTGCAAGCCGATGGCTTGGACTACGCCACGCTGAAGGATTACGCCGAACGCATCGAGTTGGAACTGCACCGCGTGCCCGATGTGGCCAAGGTCGAATTGATCGGTCTGCAGGACGAAAAGATCTGGGTCGAACTCTCGAACACCAAGCTGGCCACACTCGGCATTCCACTGTCCGCGG
>JAIXVL010000059.1 GCA_027483045.1 Lysobacteraceae bacterium | reverse complement strand
ATGGTTTCATCGTGTGCCCGCGCAATCCGTGGATCAACTGCAGCCGGCTCTGAATGCCCTAGAGCGCGACGATGATCCCCAAGGCCTTTGGCGCCAATACACCAACGCGGCGCTCACCAACTACGCACCGCTGTGGGCGCACATCGATCACCTGTTGTTCCTGCAAGGCCCGGGTTTCGAACAAGTGCCCACGTGGCGCTGGCAGCAAGAGCAAACCTTGGCGGCCGCGAATTCAGGTCGACGCACGATGACTCAGGCCGAAGTCGAACGCTTCGTGCTGTTCTTCGAGCGCGTGTCGCGGCAGGCCTTGCGCACGCTTCCCGACATCGCGGACTGGGTGGTGGCCGTCGATAACGACCGACAGCTGCTGCGTTAGTCCAACGCACTTGCGCGCGTGGCTTGGCCGCCGCAGGCTGCGCACACCCTCAGGCTCCGGAGCCAACGCATGAAGTGGGAACGCGCGCGGCAAAGCCAGAACGTCGAAGACCGCCGTGGCCGCGGCCCGGGTGTGCCACTGCGCGGCGCCGGTGGCTTAGGGATCGGCGGCATTCTCGTGCTGGTACTGATCGGCTGGGCACTCGGCATTAGCCCGGGCGAGATGCTGGGCCTGCTGTCGCAACCGCAGCAAGGGGCATCCGCACCCACGTCGCAAACAGAAACCAGCACTGCTCCGACCAACCCCAACGACCCACAACGCGCCTTCGTGGCCAGCATTCTGGGCGACACCGAAGACGTGTGG
Organism: Lysobacteraceae bacterium; assembly: GCA_027483045.1. GTDB lineage: Bacteria > Pseudomonadota > Gammaproteobacteria > Xanthomonadales > Xanthomonadaceae > Silanimonas. The sequence continues at coordinate 2,300 of JAIXVL010000059.1, read as the reverse complement.
GACCAGATTTTTTCAGCCAGCGGCCAACGTTATCCCGCGCCTACCTTGGTGTTGTTTGATGGCGCGGTGCAGTCCGCGTGCGGACAAGCCACCTCAGCGGTCGGGCCGTTCTATTGTCCCGGCGACCAGCAGGTCTACATCGATCTCGCCTTCTTCGAGGAAATGCGCACACGCTTGGGTGGCGGTGGCGATTTCGCCGAGGCGTACGTGATTGCGCATGAAGTGGGCCACCACATTCAAACGCTCAGCGGCGTTTCTGCGAAGGTCAGCGCCGCGCGACAACAGGGCCAAGAAGTGGAAGGCGATGGCGGACTGTTGGTGCGCCAAGAACTTCAGGCCGATTGCTACGCCGGCGTTTGGGCACACCACGCGCAGGCTCGCCACCAATGGTTGGAGCCGGGCGACATCGAAGAAGCGCTGAACACCGCGACCGCCATTGGCGACGACACGCTGCAACGGCAGTCGCGCGGCAGCGTGGTGCCCGACAGTTTTTCGCATGGCACCAGCGAACAGCGTGTGCGCTGGTTCACACGCGGCTTTGAAGGTGGCGCACCGAACGAATGCGACACCTTCGAGGCAACATCGCTCTAAGGCCTTACGGCTTTAGAGCACCGCGGGATCCAAATCGCGGCACAGCGGGTCCATGGCCGTGAACAGCGCCAGCGGCGCGTCCTTCGTGGGCAATTCCCAGGTGATGAAGTAGCGCGCCGCGGCTTGTTTGCCTTCCAGCAAAGCACGGCGCGAATCTCCAGCCGCCAGTGCACGACCCGCGCAAACTGCTTGATCCAACCACAGCCACGCCACCACCGCGTGGCCCATGGCATCGAGCAGCAAGTAGGCATTCGCCAAAGCCAAATCCATGTCGCTGCGCGCCACACCGCCCGCCGCTGCAATGGCGGGACCGAGTGCTGTCCAACGCGTCGCGAGAGCGTCGGCCAAGGGCGCAAGGCTCGGGTCGTTTTTCGCCGCCGCCAACGTGGCCTGCACCCGCACCGACAACAAGCCAAAGGCTTTGCCGCCATCGCCCAACAGTTTGCGACCCAGCAAGTCCATCGCCTGAATGCCATTCGTGCCTTCATGGATGGCATTGATGCGGTTCTCGCGCCACAGGCGCTCCACCGGGAAGTCGCGCGTGTAGCCCGCACCGCCATGCACTTGAATCGCGATGGAGTTGGCTTCCAAGGCGTAGTCGGAAGGCCATGCCTTCACGATCGGCGTGAGCAAATCCACCAGCGCCTGCGCCTCGGGCGCGCCGGCATCGCCCGCCTTGGCGTCATCGATCAAGCGCGAGGCGTAGAAGCACAACGCAAGGCTGCCTTCCACGTAACTCTTGGCACGCAACAGCATGCGACGCACATCGGCGTGCTCAATGATCGGAACCATCGGCGTGCGCGCATCGCGCTCACCCACTTTGCGGCCTTGGCGACGCTCTTTGGCATACGCCAAAGCCGCGCGATAACCGGCATAACCACCCATGGCTGCGCCCAGACCCACGCCGATGCGCGCCTCGTTCATCATCACGAACATGCCGCGAAGCCCATCGTGCGGCGCGCCGACCAACTCACCGATGCAGGTCGAATTCTCGCCAAAGCCGAGCAAGCAATTCACCTGCCCGTGCGTGCCCAGTTTGTGATTCAAGCCCAGCAAATTCACGCCATTGCGCTCGCCCGCGTTTCCTTCTGCATCCACATGGCGACGCGGCACAAGAAACAGCGAGATGCCTTTCGTTCCCGCAGGGCCACCCGGAATCTTGGCCAGCACAAGATGCACGATGTTCTCGGCCATCTCGTGGTCACCGCTGCTGATCCACATCTTGTTGCCCTTGATGGCATAGCGACCATCGGGCAGGGGCTCGGCTACGCAGCGAATGTCGGCCAAACTGGAGCCCGCCTGCGGCTCCGAGAGACACATGGTGCCGAACCAACGGCCCTCCACCATCGCCGGCAAGTAGCGGCGCTTCTGCTCTTCGCTACCCACTTCACGAATCAGATTGGCCGCTGCTTGCGTAAGGAATGCGTAGCCATTCGTAGCCACGTTCGCACAGCTGAAAATGCCGCCCAGCGCAGCGACCATCGTGTACGGCAAGCCCAAGCCACCTTCTTCCTGCGGCGCCTCCATGCCGAAGAAACCGGCATCGCGATACGACGCAAGCGCCTGCGCCACCTCCGGCATGATGCTGACGCGACCGTCCTTGAAGGTGGGCGGATTCGCATCGGACGCTGCGGCATGAGGCAGAAATTCGGCCTCGGCCAAATCGAGCGCCGCATCAATCATGGCCTCCGCACTGTCGCGGTCCACGT
>JAIXVL010000082.1 GCA_027483045.1 Lysobacteraceae bacterium | reverse complement strand
GGTGCAACGGAATGCGCGGCCCACAGCCTTCACGTCGGCCAAGTTCAAGGGCTCGGCCCATGCGCAGCGCTTGCTCACACCAAGTGGCGCTTTCAACACCGTCGCGGGATCGTCTTCCAGCGCCAAGGCATAGGCCAACTCCTTGGCGAGTTCCACACCTTCGTTGGCCAGCACCGCCGCAAGTGTAGGGTCGCGATAGAAATCCATGCCCTTCTCGAGCACCTTCTCGCCCATTTCCACGTAGCGCGCGACGGCCCCTACGCGCTTCGCGACCTTTGCGTGTTCTTCTTTCTTCAACCAACGCTTCGTGAGTGGCTCGGTGCGCGTGGGATGTTCTTCCACATCAGTCATGGAGAGCAGCACTTGCACCAAGGCAATGCCGTCGGCGTAACAGTGGTGAATGCGACAGACGATCGCTGAGCCGCCGCCGTAACGCTCGACCAGATGGAACTGCCAAAGCGGCTTCGTTTGATCCAGCGGCGTCGAGGCCATCTGGCTGACAAAGCGCTCCAACTCTTTCTTGCCCCCGCGACCTGGCAGCGCCGACAAGCGCACATGCCAATCGATGTCGAAATCGGCGTCGGTCTGCCAATGCGGCCCCATCGTCGTTTCCACCACTTTCTGACGGAAGCGCGGGTAGGCCAGAAAACGATCCTTCACCATCTTGCGCAGACGATCGATGGACAAGGGCGATTCCAGCATCATCACCGAGCTGATCATCATCAGATTGGTGGAGCGCTCCATGCGCAGCCAAGCCGTATCCACCCGCGACATCGGCTCGCTCTTTTTGCGACGCGGCGCGGGTTCTGAAGCAACAGCCTTGGCCATGATCCCCTCCTGACAGCGTTAAGCCAGAATGCCGCGCAAAGCGAAGGTGCGTCAACGAACTCTTGCTAGTCGGTGGGAAGCGTCTTCGGGCCAGAGTAAGCCGCCAAGGCCTGCGCCCTGCTCTCCTTCAGATCGACCATAGGGCGCAAGGGATACGCCGGAGCAAGCTGGCGCAGCAACTCCGGGTGCTCCCACGGCTGTCGCAGCGCAGCATCCGGCATGCGCGTCAGCTCCGGAACCCATCGCCGGATGTAGACGCCCTTCGGATCGAAGCGCTCGGTCTGCAGGATGGGACTAAAGATGCGGTAGTAAGGCGCAGCATCGGCCCCGGTTCCGGCGGTCCATTGCCAGCCCTGAGTGTTGTTGGCCAGATTGGCGTCAACCAGCGTGTCCCAAAACCAGCGAGCGCCGTGCAGCCAGTGGTAGAGCAGGTTCTTGGTCAGGAAGCTGGCCACGATCATGCGCACCCGGTTGTGCATCCAACCGGTGGCGTACAGCTCGCGCATTCCTGCGTCCACGATGGGTACGCCGGTGCGGCCCATTTGCCAGCGTTTCAGGGTTCCTGGGTCCACATCGGCCCAGCGGAACGCCTCGAAACGCGCGTTCATGTTCTGGTCTTGCGTGTGCGGAAAATGGAACAGCAGGTGATGGCTGAACTCCCGCCATCCCAACTCCGAAAGATAGTGTTCGAGATCGGGTTTGGCCTTCTCCGGCAAGCGAGCCGACAGCAGTCGCGAAACAACGCGGCGCGGCGAGATCTCACCGAAGTGCAGGTGCGGCGAAAGCTTCGAGGTGCCCACGCGATCAGGGAAATTGCGTTGCTCCTTGTAGCCGTGCACCGCACCGTCGACAAAGATGTCGAGCAACTCTTCCGCCCCCGCTTGCCCCGGCTGCCAGGCGGCCCAAACCCTGCCGTCCCAGGCACCTTCCTTTGCAGGCGGTCGAAGCTCCAGTGCATCGATGGGCAAAGAGGCAAGCCCTTCAGGAATCGCGGGCAGGGTCTTCGGCGCGGTGAGAGGCGCCATTCCTTCCAATCGTTGTTTGGCGTTCTTCCAGTAGGGCGTAAACACGCGGTACGGCTCGCCCGAACCGCTCTTGATCTCCCATGGCTCGCTCAGCAGTGCGCCGTTCAAACTCTCGGCACGAAGTCCCTGCGCCTTCAGAGCTGTCTTGATGGCGGAATCGCGCGCAATGCAGGCCGGCTCGTACAGCCGATGCCAGAACACGGCCTGCGCGCCCGCTTCCTTCGCAAGCTCTAGCAACACGCGTTCACTGCTGCCGCTTCGGACGATCAAATCCGAGCCGAGCGCACGCAATTGCGCTTGTAGCGCGCGGAGCGAGCGATCCAACCACACACGCGACGCCGCACCTGGAGCCCACGGAGCCTCTTCTTCAGGCGCATGGATGAAGACCGGAATCGGCGCGAACCCGGCTTCCAGCGCAGCGACAAGGGCTGGGTGATCGTCTAGACGCAGATCGCGCCGAAACCACACGAGTGCTCGGCTCACGCGCTGGGCCTCACCATGGGGCGCACTGCGGTAAATGCGCCGTCGAGAGCAATCACCTGCCCGCTGATCCAACTCGCGTGCTCCCCGAGGAGAAACGCCGACAGCGCCGCCGCGTCCTCGGCTTGCCCGTAGCGCCCCAGTGGATACTGCGCAGCAATAGCTTTCTGCCCGGTTTCGTTGTTCACCATGCGCGAGGTCAGCGGCGTTTCCATCAAGCCTGGAGCAATTGCATTCACGCGAAGCCCAAGCCCGGAGTGATCGGCGGCCAGCGAGCGGACCAAGGCCTCGATGCCGCCTTTCGCCATGGCAATCGCCGCATGGTTGCCCACACCCACACGCGCGGCCACTGAGGAAAACAGCAGCAGTGCCCCGCCTTGCTTGGCGGCCTGCAGCGCCGCGACGTAGGCCTTGCTCACGAAAAAGGCAGTGTCGAGATTGGCACTCAGGCAGGCGCGATATTGCGCTTCGGTGGTTCGGGTGATGCCCGCCAAAACGATGCCGCCGGCAGCGTTCACCACCGCAGCAGGCACGGCCCCAAAGCGCGCAGTGGCTTCATTCACCGCGAATGCGGCGCCGGTTTCGGTTGATACGTCCGCTTCGACAAGCAAGTCGCCATGGTCAGGTGCCAAGCGTTCGAGCGAGCGACCCGCACGGGCCACACGCCAGCCTTCTGCACGTAGTTGAGCCGCCAGCGCCAGCGCCACACCGCCCGATCCACCGGTAATCAAACAAGTCTTGCTCATGCGTTGGTTTCCTTTTCGAGGCGGTAGTTCAAACG
>JAIXVL010000094.1 GCA_027483045.1 Lysobacteraceae bacterium | reverse complement strand
CCGGAATTGCAGGCGCTGCCGTGACCGCGGGCGCAGGTGGCGTCGCCACAGAAGGCGCGGGCGCCTGACGCGCCTCGACCGGCGGCAAGGGCCAGTAGCCGATGGCGGCCAAACTGTCGCGCGCGATGTTGAGGATCTGGTCGGGATTCGGCCTGCGATCGCGAACCGCTTCCACGAACTACTCGACCGCCGCCAAAGCATCAGCCAGGCGATCCAATTGCACGCCACTCGGCACACGCTTGCGCGCGACCAACTCTTCCACAGTGAAGCGCGAAATCGCCGTCAGCAAATCCACCGCAGCCGGCACTTCAAGAATGCGCAGGGCACCGCCGACTTCCGACAACAGCGGGCCGACTTCCTGCAAACGCGAATGGTCCCAATGGGTTTCGACAAACGCCACGAAACAAGCACGCGCTGCACCGAAGTTGTTCAAGGCCTCTCGAGCCACCACATCGACCACCGCGCGCGCTTCAGCCGCGGGCAAAAGCGGCTGCGGTGCCGAGGGATCAGCCTCACCCTCGCCCAAACGCGCTACTTGGTCGTCGAGCATGGCTTCGACGTAAAGCAATGCGCCTGCGATATCGAGCAAGGCGGACTCGTCGGGCAAGCGCTGTCCACCAGCAATGGCATGCATGGTGGCCAACTGATCGCGCACCACGCGCTGCGGAACACCAAGGCCCAACACGCCCAAGGTTTCCTTGACCCGATCAAGGGTTTCGATTTGGGCACCGATCTCTGTCACCACGCCTGCGGGCGAGCGCATATGCAGATCCAATGCGTCCTTCACGCGCAGCAAGTCTTCCTTGATCGCGTTGGTGACGGTGGAGAGCAAGGCGCGGTTGTGGCCGGCCATCGCGCTGCGCGCGTGCTCCACTTCGCGTTCGCTCGGCATGTAGGCGTCGAGCTGGAATGCTGCACTGACCTCACCCAAGCGACCCGCTTTGTCGGGCGCATGAGCAACGAAATAAAGCAGTTGACGCGTCAACTCGACCGGCGGCTGCGTGCGGAACGCGGCATCGCCTTCCGTCGCCAAACGACGAATCTCTCGCTCAACCTTGGCCAAGGCCTGCTGGTGCAAGCGCTCAACCGGGAAAGTGCCGCGAGCCGCGGCGTCCAACAACCCCGAAGCGACCCAGAACAAGCGGCGCGCAGACTCCGCGCTGGTGAACTCAACAAGCTGCAAGCACACATCGGCAAGATCGCGCGCCGAGCCGGTGTCGCCATCTTTCAGCCACTTCAACAACGAACTTTGGAACAACTGGCTGGCCACTTCAGCGCGGCGCTTCACCTGATCCAAGGGCAGCGGCACCGACGGACCACGGGCGTGACCCGGCAGTTCTACACCCAAGTTGGGCGAGAACAGCATCGCCTCGGAAACACCCTTCTCACCGCGTGCACCGCGCAAATCGTTCAGCAACGGCAGCAACACCAAAGGAATATCGCGGAAGCCGCTTTGCAGGCGCTCCAAGTAATCCGGCAGCTGCACGATGCCGCGCATCAACGCGCTGAACGCATCGTCGCGCTCGCTCACGCTACCCGCGATCAAGGCGCGCGCCAGCGTGTGCATTTCTTCGGCCACCATCGCGGCGCCGTACAGCTCGACCATGCGCAAGGCGCCGTGCACTTGGCCAAGGCCATTGGCGCACAGTTCGAGCTGCGCGGGATCTTGACCTTCTTCGACGTAGGCCTCGAGACCCTGACGGGCCAGCTTGAGGGTCTCGTCGATCTCCGGCTTAACCCACGTCAGCGTGGTGTAGTCGTTTTGATCTTGCAGACGCATCGTGCGCTCACTTTCCTGGTACGGCAGCCATCCATGGCCACGTCAAGTTCATACCGCGGCACTTACCGCGGGAGAGCGGGTCAGTCCGGCAGCTTGAAGTCGGCTACCGAGCGGCGCAGGTCGGCAGCGAGCTGGGCCAAGTTGCCGATCGACTCGGCGGTTTGGCTCGCACCCTGCGAGGTCTGCGTGGTGATCTCTTGAATGACGGTCATCGTTGCGGTGATGTTCGTTGCCGCAGCCGACTGTTGGCGCGAGGCCTCGGAGATGCTCTGAATGAGGTCTGCGAGATCGTTCGACACCTTTTCAATCTCGACCAGCGCGAGGCCGGCGTCTTCGGCCAGTCGTGCACCGGCCACCACTTCTGCGGTGGTTTGTTCCATCGAACTCACGGCTTCGTTGGTGTCGGACTGAATCGCCTGCACCAGCGTTTCGATTCGCTTCGTTGCGTTCGATGCACGTTCTGCGAGTCGTTGCACTTCGTCGGCCACGACCGCGAAGCCGCGACCCGCTTCACCGGCCGAGGCCGCCTGAATAGCGGCGTTCAGCGCGAGGATGTTCGTTTGTTCCGAGATGTCGTTAATCAGTTCGATGATCGATCCGATTTCCTGCGAGCTTTCGCCGAGGCGCTTAATGCGCTTCGAGGTTTCCTGAATCTGGTCACGGATGTTGTCCATGCCCTGAATCGTCTGGCGCACCACTTCGGCACCCTTGGCGGCCATTTGCACGGAGCGTTGCGCCACGTCGGCCGACTCGGCGGAGTTCTTCGACACCTCGTCGATGCTTGCCGCGATTTCGTTGATCTTGGCCGAGGCCGAGGTGATCTGCTGCGCTTGGTGTTCGGCGGCGTCCGCGAGGTGCATGGCGGTGGCCTGCGTTTCCTGGGCAGCGGCAGCCACTTGCACGGCGGTCTCGTTAATCGTTCCGACGAGGGTGCGCAGTTGGTCGATAGCGAAGTTGATGGAGTCTGCGATCGCGCCGGTAATGTCTTCCGTCACCGTGGCTTTCGCGGTCAGGTCACCTTCTGCGAGCGATCCCATTTCGTCCAGCAGGCGCAAAATGGCCTCTTGGTTACGCTGGTTCAACTCGGTGGCTGCGCGCTCACGACGACGACCGTCCGAGAAGATGGTGAGCAAAAGGCCGATCAGGCCGACAAGCAGGCCGACACCGCCACCGATCGCAAACCAGTTGTTCGGGAAGGTGCGGGTCACGTTGGCGTTACCAAACGCCGCGCCGAGCGCTGCGCTGTTTTCGCCGAGCAACTCAGCGTCGCCGGAGAGCACGCCACCTGCGGCCTGCACGGCGAACAAGTTCGGCGCCGACGTCAAAATGATGTCGATCTCTTTCTGCGCATCGGCGTACTGAGCTTCCACTGCTTCCACCGCCGAACGTGCGGCGGCCGAGGTCACGGCCTGCACGCCCAAGTCGGCGTTACCTTGCTTCAGGCCCGAAAGCACCTGAGCGAACACCGCGGCGTCGCGCGAGAGCGCGTCGGACTGGTCGGAGCCGGAGCGGATTTCCGCGACGCGCTGCGCCATGCGGTTGGCCAGCACGATTTGGCGGTTAGCGAAGTACACCTGGGCCGAGGGCGCGTTGGCATCGGCCATGGCGCGCACCACTTCGTCGAGTCGCGAGGTTAGGCGCGGAATGCGGCCGGTGAATTGATCGGCCGTTTGCGAGAGCGAAAGCACTTCGTTCTGGGCGTCGAGGATGCGCTTGGTATCAATCGCCATGCGCTCCCAAGTCTGCGTGACCTGACCCAAGGAGGCGCCGACTTGCGGCATCTGCAAGCTGTTCTTGTAGCCCGGCACACCCATGTTGCCGGTGCCGTCGTTCAAGGCACCGACTGCGATCACGATTTCATCGCGCGTTCCCTTCAGTTCGGCGAAGGCCTCTTCGCGGCCACCGATGGCCTCACCGGCGTATCGGCCCAGCTTCTGCGCGTTCACTTCAAGGCTTGCAGAGAGACGCGAACCTGCGTTCACCTGACCTGCGAAGTAAGTGGCGGCGAGGAAGTTCGCGGCAAAAACCAATGCCGAGATCGCCACCACAAAGGCCCAGAAGCGGACGCCGAACTTGGTCAGGCGTTCCAGGAAAGTAACTTTCGAAGCGCTCATTACATCGAACCTCAGATCGGAAGCAGGGACAGGCTCAGGCAGCAGCCTGACGGAATTCAGGAGTACGGGAGAGCAGCGGAATGTCGAGAACGCTCCAGATCACATCGCCGACCTTGTAGGAACGCATTACCACAGCACCAAAGCGGCCATCGAGCGTTTCGGGACGCTCGATGGCATGGGAATCATTGAAGGAGCGCTGGCCGTAAAGCTCATCCACAAGAAGGATGACGTTGCCACCGGGCTGGCGGACCAGAATGCAGCGCTGTCCCTCGTTGACGGCACTGCGCTCGCCTTCGAGGAACTGCTTGAGATCGACCACGCCATAGAGACTGCCGCGAATGTTGGCGAGTCCCAACATCCACGACTGCGACCCCGGCACGGGCGTGATAGCGGGTAGCGAAATGATTTCCACCACTTCGCCAAAAGCGCCGACCAAACGGTGGCGACCCACGCGAAAACCCACACCGCGCCAGTGACCGGGCGCCTCAATCAACTCGGGGCGACCCGGCTGGTGAGCCAGCGAACGACGCTCGAAGTCGAGCAGCAAATCGAAGGGGGACGGCGAGGTGGGCGTGGCGCTCATATCGATCAGGCAGCCGGCAGGTAGCGGCGCACTGCATCAAGCAGCTCGTCGCGGGAGAAGGGTTTGGTGAGGTATTCCTCGGAGCCGACGATGCGGCCGCGGGCTTTGTCGAACAGGCCGTCTTTCGAGGACAGCATGATGACTGGAGTGCTCTTGAACAGCTGGTTGGACTTGATGAGTGCGCAGGTTTGGTAGCCATCCAAGCGCGGCATCATGATGTCGACGAAGATCACCTGCGGCTGCACTTCGGCAATTTTGCCCAATGCCTGAAAGCCGTCATCGGCGGTGAATACCTCGCAACCCTCCTTCTTCAGCAGGGTTTCCGCCGTGCGGCGAATGGTTCTTGAGTCGTCGATCACCATGACCCGAAGGCCCGTCAGATCGCCGGCCGCATTGCTGTCATTCATTGCAATCCCCACAAAAGGTACGTCGACAAGCGGCCGGGAGCGGCCTTAGCGCGTCGCAAGCCAACCTATATCCCAGTGTCAACAAAACGTGTCAAGTCCGCGCCCCTATTAATGATTCCGACTTCGGCACTGACACGGACCCCTGTTACCCTGTTTCACATTGTCGCACTCAGGAGCGCCCGAGAATGCCTCGGCAGCTAGCCGTCGTCATGGACCCCATCGGGTCGATCAAAATTGTGAAGGACTCCACATTTGCGATGTTGCTGGAGGCCCAGCGTCGCGGCTGGACCCTGCACTACGTCGTTCCGGGCAGTCTAGGCCTACGCGGGGGAGAAGCGGGTGCCCGATTGGCTCCCCTCACCGTAAAGGACGACCCGAAGGGCTGGTACACCCTAGGCGAAGCCCGCTGGCTGCCGCTCTCGACCGTCGATCATGTGCTGATGCGCAAGGATCCCCCGGTCGATGCCGACTTCCTGCATGACACGCTGATTCTCAGCGCCGCTCAGGCCCAAGGCGTTGCCGTAAGCAATCACCCCCAGGGCCTCCGGGACTTGAACGAGAAGCTGGCTGCCCTGCTGTTTCCCCAGTGCACCCCGCCAACCCTCGTGAGCCGGGAAGCAATCGAATTGCGGGCATTTGCCGCCGAGCACGGCCAGGTGGTCCTGAAACCTTTGGACGGCATGGGAGGGCGCTCGATCTTCCGCAGCCACCACGGCGACCCCAACCTCAACGTGATTCTCGAAACGCTGACCGCCAACGGACAGCATCTGGCGATGGCCCAGCGCTACATCCCGGAAATCGTGGATGGCGACAAACGCATCCTGCTGATCGACGGCGAGCCGGTATCGCACTGCTTGGCGCGTATTCCGCAGGGCACCGAGTTCCGCGGCAATCTGGCTGCAGGCGGCCGCGGCGAAGTGCGGCCGCTGACCGACCGCGACCGCTGGATTGCGGCACAGGTGGGACCGGAAATGCGCCGTCGCGGCATGCGCTTCGTGGGTTTGGACGTGATCGGCGAGTTCCTGACCGAAGTGAACGTCACCAGCCCCACCTGCATCCGGGAGATTGATGCGGGCGCGGGTTTGAACATTGCGGGCCTCCTGTTCGACGCCCTCGAGCGCGCATGAGCGAGACGCCCGACATCGGGCCTGCCCAGCGCTTGGGCGCGACGACCACGCTGGCTGGCATCGTGCTGGCCGTGGTGGTTTTGGGCATCAGCTTCGGCCGTGATGATGCGGCCCCGGTGACCCCCACGCTCGATGTAATCCTGACCGAAACGCAAAGCGCCGCGCCTCCGGAAAAGGCGGATTTCCTGGCACAAGCGAACAATCAGGGCGGTGGCGATCACGACAAAGCCCAGCGGCCTCGTGAAGAAGTGAGTGCGCCCGTGCCAAAGCTGGAGCAAGGCTTGGCCCCTGTGCCGATCCGAGCGCAATCACCGCGACCGCAGAATGCGCAGCCGGTGCCCGTGATCACGACTACGGCAAGCACGGCGGAGCAAGCGCCGCGCACGCCGCCGCGCACGGAAACACCGCCTTCGCTGCTGCCGACCGGCGAGCAGTTGCTGGAACAACAAATCGAAATGGCGAAGCTGGCAGCCGAAGTGGCTCGTCGCCAAGCGCAATACGCACGACGGCCGAAGCGCAAATTCGTATCGGCCAGCACGCAGGAGTACGCGTATGCCGGCTACCTGCGCCAGTGGGTCGAGCGCGTGGAGCGCGTGGGCAATGCCAACTACCCGGAACGCGCCCGCGCTGAAAAACTGGAAGGCCGACTGGTCATGACCGTGGCAGTGCGCAAGAACGGCAGCGTGGAGTCGGTCACCTTGAATACGCCGAGCCGCTACGACACCTTGAATCAGGCGGCGCGCCGAATCGTGCAGCTGGCCGAGCCATTTCCCCCGCTCCCCGAATCGCAGGAGCGCGTGGATGTCTTACACATCACGCGTACGTGGGAATTCCAGAACGGCGAAGTGCGCAGCGACAACTAGCCGTTTTTTGCGGCACGCGCTGCAGCTTGCTCGGCCGAGGTGAGCGCTACTTTGTCGCGGAGATAGGTGGGCTGTAGCGCATCCGCTTGCTGCCATCGACCTGCCGCGAAATCACGCGCCGCAATGCGCGCAACGGCGCCGGCGGTGGGTAGTGCCTGCGCATCCACCTGCTGCAGTTGCGCGGCCAAGTCTTGCCACCACGCACCGCCTGCGGCGGCAAAGCCCGTGCCTACCGCGATGCGGGTTTGGGCGGCAGATTCCCAGCGCGTCGCCAAGGTTTGTGCAGCCGATAAGACGGGCAGCAACACCTCGTTCGCCGTTGGCCTCGGCAAGCCCCCGGCATCCGCTTCAAACTCGCCGACGTACAACTCGCCCATGCGCGCATCGATGGCCGCAAGTACCGGACCTTGCGCGAGGAACGGCTCCGCTAACGCTGCCAGAGTGGACACAGGCAGCACCGGGCGATCCAGACCCAAGGCCATGCCCTGCACCAAGCTGATGGCGAGGCGCACGCCCGTAAAGGCACCGGGGCCGATACCCACTGCAAGCGCATCGAGTTGTGACTTCGCGAGGCCCGCTTCCGCCAAGAGCGCATCGGCCCAAGGCAAGGCCAACTCCACATGCCGGCGCGGTGCCAACTCATGACGCGTGATCAATGTGCCATCCATCCACAACGCCACCGAGCAAGCCTCGGTTGCCAACTCAAACGCCAAAAGCTTCATGCCGGCACCGTTTGTGCGAAGAAAGCCTGCACATCCGCCAACTCACGCGTGCGTGTGAGTGGTGGAAGGCTGGCCATGAACACGCGGCCATAGGGCTTGTTGACCAAACGCGGGTCGCAGAGCACCAGCACGCCGCGATCGTCGTGGCGTCGAATCAAGCGACCCACACCTTGCTTAAGCGCGATCGCTGCGGTCGGCACCTGCTCGGAGAGGAAGGGATTGCCGCCGCGCCTGCGCACGGCCTCGAGCCGCGCTTCAAGCACCGGATCATCGGGCGCAGCAAAGGGGAGTTTGTCGATGACCACGACACTCAACGCATCACCGGCCACATCCACGCCTTCCCAAAAACTCGCGGCACCGAGCAACACCCCATTGCCGCTGGCGCGAAACTGCTCGAGCAACTGCAAACGCGGCGCCGTGCCTTGAACGAATAATGGCCAGGGGCCACCGGCCAGCAATGCTGCCGCCTCGCGCAGAGCGCGATGCGAGGTAAACAACAGGAATGCACGACCTTTTGAGGCTTCAAGGACGGGCCTGACGGCCTCGACCACGCGTTCGGTGTAGTCACGCGCGGAGGGCTCAGGGAGATTCTTCGGCAAGTACGCCAAGGCCTGATTCGGCCAATCGAACGGGCTTTCTTGCAGCAAAGTGCGCGGCTCATGAAGCCCCAGCTTCCATGCAATGTGGCGAAGGTCGCCGCCCACCGCCAAGGTGGCTGAAGTGAAGATCCACGCCGCTTTGCTTTGTTCGCGATAACGACGCAGCGGGCCAGAAACATCCAATGGCGTCACGGACAGCGCAAAGCCGCGCTGCGTCAGTTCAAACCAGCGCACATCGCCATGCGACGGCGTCTGCCCATCGAGTTCGGCGTCTTCGTCGTCGTAACGATCATCGTCCGACGGAGCCGCTTCGCTCGACGCATCCAGCAAACCCGGCGCGCCGCGTGCCCAGTGCCGAAGGCGCTCTTGGAAGGTCTCCAATCGCGACAGTGCGGCGGCGAATTCAGGTGCGCTGTCCTTCAAGGGCGTCAGCGTGTCGGCCAGTGCGTCCATCGCCTCCGCCAATGCGCGTAGATGCTCGGGAATTTCCGGGTGATGCTGCAAGAGCATGCCCATGGCACCGCGCTGCGGCAGGCCCTCGCAGGCCGCGCGCAACACACGGATGGCGTTCTCTAGACTGCGTACCAACGGCGAAAGCGCGGCCAAGCTGCCCGCGGTTTTTCCGCAGGCGGTGATGATGTCGCGGGAGAGATCCACGAGCATGCGCGCCGACAAGGATTCGCCAAAGAACTGCGATGCCAAATCGGGGAGCTGGTGCGCCTCATCCAGTACGAAGGCCGAGGCTCCGGGAAGAATTTCGCCGAAGCCCTCCTCGCGAATGGCCAAGTCGGCCAGCAGCAAATGGTGATTGACCACGACGAGGTCGGCGGCCTGCGCTTCGGCTCGTGCCTTGACCACAAAGCAATCCGACCAGAACGGGCATTCGCTGCCCAAACAGTTTTCGGTATTCGAAGTGACAAACGGACGAACCGGCGAGTCTTCCGGCAACTCTTCCAGCTCCGCTAAGTCGCCGCGCCGCGTGCGCTTACTCCAAGTCACGATGCGCTCGAACAGCGCGATATGGCTGCGCTCAGTGAACGCCGCCGTGCCGCGGGCGAGTTCCGTGCGTTGCAAGCACAGGTAGTTCGCCCTGCCCTTCAGCAGTGCCGTGCGCAGACCAAGGCCCAAGGCATCGCGCACTTTGGGCAAGTCGCGGTGGTAGAGCTGGTCTTGCAGCGCCTTGGT
>JAIXVL010000249.1 GCA_027483045.1 Lysobacteraceae bacterium | reverse complement strand
GGTCGTCACCATCATGGGTCACGTCGATCACGGTAAGACCTCGCTGCTCGACTACATCCGTCGCACCAAGGTTGCTTCCGGTGAAGCGGGTGGCATCACCCAGCACATCGGCGCGTACCACGTTGAAACCGGCAAGGGTGTGGTCACCTTCCTCGACACCCCGGGCCACTCGGCGTTTACCGCCATGCGTGCGCGCGGCGCCAAGCTCACCGACTTGGTGGTGCTGGTGGTCGCGGCCGACGACGGCGTGATGCCGCAGACCGCTGAAGCCATCAAGCATGCGCGTTCGGCCAAGGTTCCCTTGGTTGTGGCCATGAACAAGATGGACAAGCCGGGCATCAATCTCGACAACCTGAAGAACGGTTTGGCGCAGTACGAAGTCGTGCCGGAAGAGTGGGGCGGTGACACGCCGTTCATTCCGGTGTCGGCCAAGACTGGCTTGGGCGTGGATGCACTGCTCGACGCCATTCTGGTGCAGGCAGAAGTGATGGAGCTCTCGGCGACGCGCGACGGCAAGGCTGCCGGCACCGTCATCGAATCCTCGCTCGACAAGGGCCGCGGCCCGGTGGCCACCGTGCTTGTGCAGCAGGGCACGCTCTCGAAGGGCGACTACCTGGTGTGCGGTACGCAGTACGGCCGCGTTCGCGCGCTGTTCGATGAGAACGGCCGCCAAGTGGATTCGGCCAGCCCGTCGATTCCCGTGGTGTTGCTGGGTCTTTCCGGTGTTCCGAACTCGGGCGATGATTTCGTCGTGGTTGCCGATGAGCGCCTTGCTAAGGACGTGGCCCAGCAGCGCGAAGCGAAAGTGCGCGAAGCGAAGTTGGTGCGTCAGACCAGCCGCATGGAAGACGTCATGGCCAAGATGGGCCAAGGCGAAGGCCAACAGCAGCTCAACTTGGTCATCAAGGCCGACGTTCAGGGCTCGGTCGAAGCGCTTCGCGATTCGCTGGTTGCACTGTCGAACGACATGATTCGCATCAACGTGGTGCATTCGGGTGTCGGTGGTATCACCGAATCCGAAGCCGTGTTGGCCGCTGCCGCGAAGGCCGTGGTGATTGGCTTCAACGTGCGTGCCGATGCCGCATCGCGCAAAGTGATCGAAGGCAATGGTCTCGACCTGCGCTACTTCTCGATCATCTATGACGTGATTGATCAGGTGAAGCAGGTCGCTTCCGGCTTGCTTGGCAAGGAAGTCCGCGAAGAGATCATCGGTATCGCCGAAGTGCGCGATGTGTTCCGCAGCTCCAAGTTCGGCGCGGTGGCGGGTTCGCTCGTTGTCGAGGGTACGGTCAAGAAGTCGAAGCCGATTCGCGTGCTTCGCAACCAGACCGTGATCTTCCAAGGCGAACTCGAATCGCTGCGTCGCTTCAAGGACAGCGTGGAAGAAGTGCGTTCGGGCACCGAGTGCGGTATCGCCGTGAAGGCCTACAACGACGTGAAGCCGGGCGACATGATCGAATGCTTCGAGCGAATTGAAGTGGCGCGGTCGCTCTGATGCCCAAGCGTTCTTTTTCGCGCACCGATCGGCTTTCCGCCCAGTTCCGCAGGGAACTGGGTGTGATGGTGCACGAGGCAGTGCGAGAGCATTCCTTGCCCTCGGCCAGCGTTTCCGACGTCGAAGTGACTCGCGATCTTTCGCACGCCAAGGTGTTCGTGACCGCTTTGCAGTCCGAGCGCTCCAAAGAAGTGGTGAAGGCTCTGAATGAGCTGGCGCGCGAGTTCCGCCAGCGCCTTGGCAAGATGCTGCGCATTCGCCAAGTGCCGGAGCTTCATTTCCGTTACGACGAGTCGGTTGATCGTGGCGAGCGCATCGATTCGCTTTTGCGCGATGCGGCCAAGATGGATGCGGCCATCGTCGACGACGACTCCGCGCCTTCGACGCCTTCGCGCGACAACGCCTGAGCCCGCCCAGCGGGCGCGCCTAATTCGGGAGCCACTCCCTTGAATCGTTCTCCTTTGCGCTCAGTCGACGGCCTGTTGTTGCTGGATAAGCCAGCGGGCATGAGTTCGAACGCAGCACTTCAGCGCGTGCGCAAACATTTCCGCGCGGAGAAAGCCGGACATACCGGCAGCCTTGACCCTTTGGCCACAGGGTTGCTTCCCATCTGCTTTGGCGAGGCGACGAAAGTTGCTGGCCTGCTGTTGGGGGCCCGCAAAGCCTACGAAACCGAGGCTGTGCTGGGTGCGGTGACCGACACCGATGATGCTGATGGCTTGGTGCTTCGCGAGCGCCCAGTGCCGATGCTTGACGCCCATGCGGTTGAACGCGCGCTCAAGCACTACATCGGTCGAATTTCGCAGCGACCGCCCATTTACTCGGCCCTGAAGCAGGGCGGCGAGCCGCTGTATGCGAAGGCGCGCCGGGGCGAAGCGGTGGAGGTTCCGGAGCGGGAGGTCGATGTCTACGCGCTGGAACTCCTCTCGATCAACGGCACCTCGTTGCGGCTGCGCATCACCTGCGGCTCGGGCACGTACGTGCGGAGTCTGGTTCGCGACATTGGCGAAGATTTGGGCTGCGGCGCCCACGTGGTCGCTTTGCGCCGACTTTGGGCTGAGCCCTTTCGCACCCCAACCATGATCACGCTGGATGATATTGAGGCGATCGATCGCAATAGCGCGCCGGGCCTGGCTGCCCTCGATAGCCTTTTGATGCCCGTTGAGGCGGCTCTCACCGATTGGCCACGTGTCAACGTGACCGAAGCGCAGGCCCTCAAGCTTGGCCATGGTCAGGCGCTGATGGGTCTAGATGCGGCCAATGGCGTCATGGCCGCGTTTCACCCCAGTGGCCGCGCGCTGGGCCTAGTCGAGGGCCGTGACGGCAACCTGCACCCGCAGCGTTTGTTCCGCTGGGCGGCTGCGTCCTGAACCAACGTCCGGCCTTTCGGTGTGAAAACCTTGTTCAGGACCTGAGCAGGCATTACAATCCGCGCGCCTGTTTCCTAGGCACTTCCCTTTCATCCGGCGAAGAACGCGGTGCGCCATCCTGGCGTTCCTGCGCGCTTACGCATCACGAGAACGTCCATGAGCATTGATTCCGTCCAGATCGTTAATGATTTCAAGCGCGCCCCGAACGACACCGGTTCGCCGGAAGTCCAGGTGGCGCTGCTGTCGGCTCGCATCGAGCAGCTGACCGAGCACTTCAAAGCGCACAAGCAGGACCACCACAGCCGTCGCGGCTTGTTGAAGATGGTCAACACCCGCCGCCGCCTCTTGGCCTACCTGAAGGGCAAGGACGTGGAGCGGTACAAGGCCCTCATCGAGCGCCTCGGCCTGCGCCGATAAGTTGAACACCGCGCGGCGCAGAAATGCGCCGCGTTGTTTTTTGGGCCTAAGCGGCCTTTGCCCAAGCGCGAGTTTGGGTGCGACATGCAACAGACGAGTCGGTAAGGCAGGGGCCTTGCCGCCGAAATAGAACGAAAGACAACCAGAGAACTGAACGTGGCGAAATACTCGAAGACCTTCAAATACGGCCAGCACGATGTGACGCTGGAAACGGGCGAAATCGCTCGCCAAGCCGGTGGCGCCGTCCTCGTCAAGATGGCCGACACCGTGGTGTTGGTGACCGTCGTCGGCAACAAGAATGTCCGTGAAGGCATGGACTTCTTCCCGCTGACCGTCGATTACCAAGAGAAGTTTTATGCCGGCGGTCGCATCCCCGGTGGCTTCTTCAAGCGCGAAGGTCGTCAGACTGAGCGTGAGACGCTGACCTCGCGCCTCATCGATCGGCCGATTCGCCCCTTGTTCCCGGAAGGCTTCCGTAACGAAGTGCAGGTCATCGCCACCGTCGTTTCCTTGAACCCGGAAGTGGAAGGCGACATCCCCGCCATGATCGGTACCTCGGCCGCCTTGGCGCTGTCGGGCATTCCGTTCTCGGGTCCGATTGGCGCCGCGAAAGTGGGCTATGCCAACGGCCAGTACATCCTGAACCCGACCGTGACCCAGCTGAAGACTTCGGAGCTCGAGCTCGTCGTCGCTGGCACGGCCAACGCCGTGCTGATGGTGGAGTCGGAAGCCAAGCTGCTCTCGGAAGAAGTGATGCTCGGCGCAGTGACCTTCGGCCACAACGCTGGCCGCACCGTCATCAACGCGATCAACGAATTGGTTGCTGAAGCAGGCAAGAAAGATTGGGGCACCTTTACCCCGCCGGCGCGCAACGAAGCCCTCGTTGCTGCCCTGAAGGCCGGTGTTGGCTCGCGCTTGAGCGATGCCTTCAAGATCACCGACAAGCTGCAGCGTCGTGATGCCATTGTCGCCCTGAAGAAGGACGTGATGGCCGCCCTCGCGCCGCAGATCGAAGCCAATGGCTGGTCCGCTGGCGAAGCCTCGAAGGAATTCGGCGAGCTGGAATACCAGACCATGCGCGACTCGGTGCTGAGCACCAAGATCCGCATTGACGGCCGTGCACTCGATACCGTCCGCCCGATCACCGTCCGCGTCGGCGTGCTGCCGCGCGTGCACGGCTCGGCGCTCTTCACCCGTGGCGAGACGCAGGCCCTCGTGGTCGCGACCCTCGGCACCGCGCGCGACGGTCAGATCATCGACGCCGCCGAAG
>JAIXVL010000007.1 GCA_027483045.1 Lysobacteraceae bacterium | reverse complement strand
TGACGATCGTCGACGACGCGACGCATGAGGCGGTCGCTGTTGAAGTCGAGCGAGCGATCTCGGGGCATGGCGTGGCACGCGTGCTGGATCGCTTGGCGATGTCGCGCGGCCTGCCGAAGATCATTCGCAGTGACAACGGAAAAGAGTTCTGTGGAAAGGCGATGGTGCAGTGGGCTTACCAGCGAGGTGTCATGTTGCGGCTGATCGAACCTGGCAAGCCGAACCAGAACGCCTACATCGAAAGCTTCAACGGCAGACTACGCGATGAATGCCTCAACGAGCATTGGTTTCCAAACCTGTTGCAGGCACGCGCAGTGATCGAAACATGGCGACGCGAATACAACGAAGAGCGACCGAAGAAAGCCCTTGGCGGGATGACCCCCGAGGCATATGCGAAGCACCTTGCCGAGGTTCGGCTACAGTAACGCTGGATTCCGAAGAGACCCGCTACTGAAAGCGGGGGGACGTTGGAGTCAACGCCCAAATACTGCAGAGGCTTGAGGCGAAAATCGCCCATCCGCCCATTGATCGGTAAGGCAAGAGCGACGCGCCCCACCGAAACTGGCTTCCCAATCAACTTGGGCGGATCAAGCCGTGGTTCCGACGCGCTGCGCCCTACTGGTCAAGTCATCGACACGCGAACGGATGCGCATTAGCTCGGCTTGGGCTCTGCCAATCTGATTGCGAATGTGCTGTGCTTGAGCATTCAATTCATCCTTGCTTTCGACCTCCGTCCTTAGAGCTGCCTTCAGGCTAGCAAGGTCCTCCATAAGTCCGAACACTACCTTTACGCCGGGGACGAACTCTTTTGCTGCCGTCTTCTCGATTGCTTCAAAAAAACGATCAAGAGCCAGCCTAAAGACAGCCTCATCGGTCCCACCACCAAGGTAGCCAGCGCCTTCTACAGCCACCAAGACAAGCCTTTGGTAAAGGGTTCTCGCGGTTGGCGCTGGAAAAAAGTTGAGGATTACGTTGCCGCACATGAGAACTAATTGAAGAGCTACTGCACTTCGAGCGAATCCCCTCAAAAGACCCCCGGTGCTCGCAAGTTCCTCATCGACCTTGCGAAGCATTTCGATAAGTTCGACATAAGATACCTGTCGACGCAGCAGCGACTGGAATTCAGAGCGCATGATTATCTCCTTGAATGAGCCAAAAAAGTCGTCGCGCGCCGAGTCAGGGCTTAAGTGGTCCGCCCTAAGCGCAGTTCAGGCGAGAGCAGCGCGACTCATGAAAACAGCCTGCGGAAGACATCGACGTCTCAAGCTTCGCCTCGAGGAGAAACGCAGATAACGGAGGAATCGCCCGCGACATCAACGATGAGGGCGTCTTCGGCGTACCTGTCACCAGCAAGAACCACTTGGGCCACCGCTGGGGCGACCTGATCAGTAACGATGGCGTTCACCAGGCGCGCACCAAAAACCGTGGGCCTTGCCCGCTCATGCACCCACGCACGAAGCGCGTCGCTGAACTCCACGTTGACCCCGTAGTTTTCCCTAGAGCGCCTCGCGAGATCTGCCAGACGACGTTCAACGATCTGTTGGACCGCTTCGCGAGAAAGCGGCATAAAGGGAACGACCTTCATGCGCCCCAAGAGCGCGTCCGGGAACGTCTGGCGAAGTGGCTCGATGATCACTTCCGACGCCCGACTCGGATCGGCGAGCCCGCCTGCCGCAACGAGATCGATCAGCTCATCCGATCCGACGTTGGTCGTAAGCAGGATGATGCAGTTGCGGAAATCGACACGCCGACCTTCGGAATCCTCCATCTGCCCCTTGTCGAACACTTGGAAGAAGATCTCATGAACGTCGGGGTGCGCCTTTTCCACCTCGTCGAGCAAGACCACGGAGTACGGCTTACGCCGAACGGCCTCAGTCAGCCGCCCGCCTTCGCCATACCCGACATAACCGGGAGGCGCCCCCTTCAAGGTGCTGACCGTATGTGCTTCCTGGAACTCGCTCATGTTGATGCTGACGAGATTCTGCTCGCCGCCGTAGAGCAGATCCGCCAGCGCGAGCGCCGTCTCGGTCTTGCCGACGCCCGATGGCCCAGCCAGCAAGAATACGCCGATGGGTCGAGTTGGATCCTGCAGACCCGCTTTGCCCACCCGGATGCGGTCAGCCAGCTCACGATGACCTTCCGTCTGGCCGACGACGCGCTCAGACAAGAGACGCGCCAGATGGAGCACGGTCTCCGATTCCTCTCGGACCATGCGGCCAAGGGGAATGCCGGTCCAATCGGAGAGCACCGCGGCGACCACATCGGCACTGACATAAGGGTCCGCACCCACCTCCGAACGCTGTAACTCCTTCAATCGGGCAACGGATCCCTCGAGTTCCGCGATCGCCTTGTCTCGATCACTCGGAGCATCAGCCTCCGAAACGGCCGAAACCAAGGATCGACGCAGGTCAGCAATACGACGGGCCACCTCCGCTTCTTCTGTCCAGACAGCTACAGTGGCATCTCGTGCGGACTTCGCTTCAACCAAACGTGCGTCCAGCGCTTCGATTGCTTCAGCCACCGGCTCCCCGAGTTGACGTCTACGCTGCATCAACGTGAGCTCAAGCTCGAGGCTCTCGACGTCACGGCGAGTTGCCGTAACGGTCGCCGGCTCGGCATGGAGCCCCACGGCCACCCTGGCCGCTGCCGTATCAAGCAAGCTGATGGCCTTGTCGGGCAACTGCCGCGAAGGCAAATATCGGCTCGACAGCTCAACGCAAGCCCGAATCGCCTCGTCAAGCACCTCCACTCCGTGATGGCGCTCCAGTTCCGCTCGCACGCCATGGAGCATCCGGATGGCCTCAGGCACTGAAGGCTCGCCGACCGGAATGACCTGGAAACGCCTTACGAGCGCCGGATCCTTCTCGAAGTACCGCTTGTACTCGGCCCATGTGGTGGCCGCGATCGTACGCAGCTTCCCTCGGGCCAACTCAGGCTTGAGCAAGTTGGCAGCATCGCCCGTTCCTGCAGCACCGCCGGCGCCGATCAAGGTATGCGCCTCATCGATAAACAGGATGATCGGCCGCGAAGAGGACTGAACCGCCTCGATCACGGATTTTAGCCGAGCTTCGAATTCACCTTTCATGCTCGCGCCGGCTTGCAGCGCACCGAGGTCCAGCGCCAGCAACTCGACGTCAGCCAGGGCAGGAGGCACCGCTCCCGTCGCGATCGCCAACGCAAGCCCTTCGACCACGGCGGTTTTTCCCACTCCGGGCTCCCCCGTCAGGATGGGATTGTTCTGCCGCCGTCGCTGAAGAATATCGACAATCTGGCGGATCTCATGATCACGGCCAATGACCGGATCCACCTCTCCACAACGCGCCATCTCGGTCAGGTTCTGCGTGTACTTCGAGAGCGGCCCATCGCCGGTCTGCGAGCGCTTTTCCGGCGATGCGGTCGGCGCGTCAGATCGACCC
This sequence comes from Lysobacteraceae bacterium, assembly GCA_027483045.1. Taxonomy (GTDB): domain Bacteria; phylum Pseudomonadota; class Gammaproteobacteria; order Xanthomonadales; family Xanthomonadaceae; genus Silanimonas. The sequence goes on along the minus strand of JAIXVL010000007.1, from coordinate 6,257 downwards.
ACCTCCAGCGCCTCGGGGACTTGCGGCCCCAATACGCCCATGGCCTCAATGGCATCACCGGCGACGCAATCCTTCAACTGGGATGTCACCTGCCCAAGGGCCCGTGACATGGTCGGGGAACGAAGCAATGCAGCCACAACATGCCCGGAGCGGATCAGCTCGGAATCGTCATGAACCGATGCCATGACCCAAGCATCTTCAAGCAACTGGTCAACGTATCGGGAAAAATCCGTAACGCGCGGCGCACCCCGTTCGAGGCGATCCAGTTCTGCGAGCAAGGACTTCTCGAAGCTGGCTCGGACCGACGCATCACGATCGAGGAAATGGGCGAGATCACTTTCGGCCGCCTCAGCCAACTGATGCACCCAATGGAGAACATCCACTTCAGGATTCCCTCGCAACCGGGCGAATCCGAAGGCGCGTTCCAACGCCGAGAAAGCCACGCGCGAGAGTCGCTTCGCGATGGTCGTTCGGGAACTCCGAGCGGTTCTGCTTTCCACTATTCACCTCAAGAGACGGTGGGACAAGGAGAAAATTCGAGCTTGGAACACAACCATCCAGTACAAGGATCCGAGTTGCGTGCTGAAACAAGCAAACAACCAAGGATCATCGCGCGGCAGAGAATTGCACCGAAACCTCTTCGGACCTCGGCAAGCCCAGCCATGCCGTCTCGCCGAGGCGGCAATCCGCACCCAGTCGCCCGGGAACAATGGCTTCTCGACGCAAGCCAACGGAATGAGACCAACTGAACCCAACCTTCAGGTAGCGCTTCACGAGCGAAGTGACCTGCTCACTGAAAAAAGACGAACTGGGAAGCAAACGCAAGTACTCGCTCCAAGAAGCCGCTGAGAACCGGATGTTGAATCTGAACTGCCTTGTCCAGACCCGGCTTCCCAAAATGCTGGAGCGCCCCAACGCCCCGTTTGGTAGGGTCCAGCGCTCGCTATCGCCGATGCGCAACCACTCTCCGACGTGCTCGTCGATCAGGACGCGACCGCGAACCCGAACCTGTAAAGATTGTCGCAAGCCGAGTGCCCCTCTCGGGCCGCCGAGGAAGCTCGGAGACAGTGTCAGATGTTCGGGTGAACTCTCGGTCGCACCACAAATCAACGAGGCTGACTTCCCGATCGAATCGCTGCCTTGGGGCCTCGCGGATTCCTCGGGACGACTCAAGACCCACGCCCGATAGAACAGCTTGAGCTGCGACTCTCCTAGCAGCGAGAGGAAATCAGCCAGCTGTGATCGACTGCTGGTCGACTGCCAGATGGCTTCCTCTGTCAGCCTCAAGGGCATCGGCCCATTGGGGCCCAAAAGACCAAACACCGCCGACTCCATCACTCGCCGACCATCCTTACCGACATAGCCCCCGAGGACATCCAGACCGGCATGGCTCAACGAGGCACGATGCTTTATCCGAAGCGCGTCTATCGCCGATGAGCCATGCTCCCATTCCAACTGCTTAAGGGCCTTGAAGAGCTCGTAACCAGCAAATTCGCCGATGGGCCGCGCAGCATCAGTCATAGTGCATTACCCAACCCCGGAAATGCGGGCAGCCTCCAGTGCTTCGAATGCCCTTCCGTATGGAATTCCAGTTCGATAAAGGAGTTGATCGAACAGAACCCTGCGAGAAACTCCCTAAGCACCATTCCGAAGGTAAAGATCGGCAGCGAGTCAACATCGGCCTGTGTCACGAAAACCTTCAGCAAAACTCCCTTCGCATAACAGAGGGGTCCAGGGCCGGGAAACGGACGCACCACCACCTGTGTCTCAATCGCCCTTAAGCATTCCGTGACGGGATTCGAACGCCCCAGGTCTTCCGGCAGGAAGGAAAGAACGAGCTCACGAAGCCTCCGCGCTTGGGCCTCCGGGCCGCCATCGCAAAAGAGTGAGTCAAGGCTGGGGCGCAGCACCCGACCCAGCTCATGACTGTCCATTTGGTGGAGGTGGCCACGTCTTGATTTCGATGGCCCGTCGATCCAGGTAAGCGCCAGACCTCCGATGTCATCAACGGTGGCACGATCGCGAGTCTGGGCCGAAACGCGCGATGGGCGATCAGCATCGCTGACCCAAGCGCGCACAGCGATCTCTTGGAGCTTTGGAGCTTCGCGTCCTGACAACGCGATCAGCATCGCGGTGGGATCATCCAAAGATGAACCTTCCGAACCCGGGCCACCCTTACCGGCGCGACGTGATCGCCATTCGTTGAGAACTCTTCGATCGGCATACCAAATATCTCGAGCGCCGCTCGATTGAGTGGCAGATGGGTCGCGAACCGAGCGAAGCGGACGCCCTATACCGTCTTCAAGGTAACCGATGACCGACTCGACCCTGAGCACCTCGTGTGCCAAGGCATGAAGCTTGTCAACGACGAGGGGCTGCTCAACTCGCGAATGGTTGACGGGCGCACGGTCGAGGCGCCGCAAGTATCGATTCACAACTGGGACAACACCTAGGCGCCATTGCACTCGAGGAAGATCGTTCGCAACTTCTTCAGGATCAACGTCAAGCAGTATCCAGACGCTGATGCGAGCATCTGTCCCTGAAGATTCATCCAGCGCCGCCCGCCCCCCAAGATTCATCCGAATCGACTGGAAGCAACGCGGGGAGACAAGATATTCGGCAAGAAGCCGATGCCCGTCGTACCCAGAAGGCCCGACGTCAAGCAAGCCCTCCCCTCCCTCGAATCCGACAAGCTGAATCGCCCCTGCGGAAAGCACTTTGGGCTTGATGGGAGCCCCCGTTGCGACAAACACGGCCTCATGTTCCATCACGATGACCTTCATCAATCGCGACACCGCCGAGAGTTCCCCGTCAAGGAAAAACTCGAGAGCGTCGGGGAAATAGCCCGCTCCAGCCGCTTCTGCGCCAAGCTCAAGATCTATCTTGATTGCAGCACGGACAGAGCGGTTTTTGCCGGATGTCAATCCGATGACATGACCCAGCGTAGAAGGATGGACCGCCGAAACATCCTTGATGATCACGGGCGCGACACACACGGGCCTGCACACCTTGAACACGCAAGGTTCATGCCCCCTCCCGTCCGGCAATCGTACGGAGGTGCCTGCAGGGATATCGATCGGTGCTCGCAGAGCCTGAATAGCCACTTCGGGACGGAACTGCACCAGACCAAACGATGGGATGGGGCGCGCAAGAGACGGGACGAGGATATCGAGCAGCTGGGCGGCGACTGCCTGCTCGCTGGCGCGGATCTTCATCCTGGTTCGTGCGCCGAGAAAGGCCACACCCTCGAGCAGGCGCTGAACAGAAGGGTCCCCCCGATCCTCAAGGCCGAGGTGTTTGGCGACGTCGGGATAATCGAGGGAGAAAGAAGCGGCGCCGCGCCTCAACGCCTCCAACTCATCCTCGAACGCCTTAAGGAAATCCCCGCGGGATGTACTCACGCCAGAGAACTCCGGCTGCGCGTTGTCGAAAAATCGAACTCAGTCAGTACTCTCAGGGCATCTTGGCCTTGATCACCCGAGAGGCGCCCTTGGATCACCAATCGAACATGACCGTGTCGATCCCTCGGCTGGGCCTCGTCCACCTGTACGCGCAATGACGCCGATTCGATACGAGTCTCAAAAGACGTGATCGCCGACGTAACTGCTTCGACAATCTCTTCATCGGAAGCATCTGAAGCCTTCTCTGAGGCCAGAAGAGGGAATCCGTATCCGAGAACCGATCTTGCTATTTCCGGGTACACAGCCGGGTCCAAATCAGCAGCGGCAGGTACAACATTGAAAAGCGAATCAAGTGACGCAATAACCGACTTCAGACCGTCCTGCCTCGAAAACGAGTGGGGCGCCGCCTCTTTTTGCGACCGAATCTCGCCGAGATCAGCGAGACTCGTTACCTCTGGCAGACCAGGCAGACTGAGCGGAAGGGCCAATAGACGCCCTGCAGTAACGTCCGAAGAGCGCGTTACGTAACGAATCGTGTGTCGCCCCGGGAACGTGACACTGATCGGCAGAAAGGCCAAGGCCGCCTGCAAGGCGGCCTTTAGCCCAGATGAGCGAACGTCTAGCTCCGACTCTTGAACGAACGAAACTGCCGACGACTCGGAACGGGACAGCAGCGCATCGATCAAGGGCCCCATGTTTCGACGACACCAAACTAGATCTTGACGTTCTTCTGGATGTCCCATCCGAAGGTCGCATCCGGCCCCGGAGTCCCCTCATTGTCCTGCGTCTTGTAGATGAACTTGACCTGCCCGAAGTTAAGCGTCAGGGATTCACGAGGAATATCGCTCCCTCGAACACCCAGAGTTTCTAGGCCTGCAACCAGCACGTTCTTCATCTCGATAATGAAGTAGTCGACCGGCGAGTCGCCTGCAGCCTTTCGAACGATCAGTCGGGCACTGGCCAAGTGTTTGCCGCTGGCGCAATGGAACATGAGGCTGGGCGAAGCCTTGTCGACCAACTTCTCGATGTGGATGTCACGCACGGAAACCTTGCCAGCGCCACCACCTGTGCCCTGATGGAAGGAGCCTGCCTGGCTGAGGCCCCACTGAAAGTTCACAACGTCAATTTTGCCAGCGTACTTTGAATCAACCGACTCCCCATCGACACCGGGAATATCCAGGTACATATCAACGGCCATCTCTGTTCCTCCTTCGAAATCGAACTGGTGTTAAGCGCCAAGGCGTTTAGGCCTTCGAACCCTTGGGGATTCTCGAGACCAAACGCAAGGAAACCGTCAAACCCTCCAACTGGTAGTGCGGCCTCAAGTAGAACTTCGCACTGTAATACCCCGGGCGTTCGGGATCTTCGTCCATTTCCACCGATGCCGCCGCAAGTGGTTTACGGGCCTTTTCATCATCCCCGTGGTTCGCCGGGTTTTCAAGAACGTACTGGTTGATCCATGTCTGCAGCCACTTTTTCATCTCGAGGCGCTCCATGTGCGACCCGACCTTATCTCGAACCATCGCTTTGAGATAATGCGCAAAGCGGCAAGTCGCAAACAGGTATGTCAAGTTCGCTCCCAGGCGCGCGTTGCCAGTGGCCTCCGGATCATCGAACTTTGCGGGTTCATGCACTGACACCGGCTTGACGAAGAATGCCTGATCGGAGTTCTTCCTGAAAACGAGCGGAATCAGCCCACTTTCGCTCAACTCATTCTCGCGCCGATCAGTAATGGCGATCTCCGTAGGACATTTCAGGTCAAGACCACCGTCGTCGCTCGGGAATGTGTGCACGGGCAGTTCCTCGACCAGACCGCCACTGTTGTAGCCCGCGATCTGGGTGCACCAGCCGTACTCATTGAACGCGCGGGTGATGTTCGTGCCCATAGCGAACGCGGCATTGGACCAGACGAATTTCGAGGAGTCCGCGCCTTCGACATCCTCCTCAAAGGCAAACTCTTCAACGGGCTGGCCGCTCTCGCCGTAAGGGAGACGCGCCAGATACCGAGGCAGCGTCAAACCGACGTATCGGGCATCATCCGACTGCCTGAAGGAACGCCACGCCGCGTAGTCAGGCGTCGTAAAGAGAAGTTTGATGTCCCTCGGGTTCGCCATTTCCTGGAAGCTATCCATGCCCAAAAGTGACGGCGCCGCACCTGCGATGAATGGGCAATGTGCAGCCGCAGCAATGCGGGCCATGCCCTTGAGCACCTCAAGGTCCTGCGCGGATTGATTGAAGTGATAGTCGCCAATGATGGCGCCGTACGGCTCACCGCCCGCGGTACCGTATTCCTCCTCATAAATCTTCTTGAAGAGAGGGCTTTGGTCCCAAAGCCCCCCCTGATAACGATGCAGCATCTTGCCGACCTCTTTCTTGGAGGCGTTGAGAACCTTAATGCGCATCTTTACGCCGGTGTCAGTCTGACTGACGATCTTGAAAAGACCGCGCCAAGTCCCCTCTAGTTGCTGGAAATCTGGATGATGGATGATGGCGTTCACCTGCGCAGAAAGCTTGCGGTCGATCTCCGCGATCAAGGCTTGGATCGTTTCGACAGAGTCCTCCGAAACAACACTCGCGTTAACCAAGACCTGCTCGGCCAATGATCGAACCGCTTTCTGGATTTCTTTCTGAGCCTCTTCAGTGCGAGGACGAATCTCGCCTTCCAGCAACCGAGTGAAGTCGTCGAGCCCCTCGACTTCCAAAACCCCTTTGTTCCCGCCTTCGCTTTGTAGCTTGCTCATTCTGTCCTGCCTTCGTCCAAGTTTTTCTTGACTCTCGGATAGATTCGACAACGGCACACCTGCCGATCAGGACTTCTGATCGACCGCGATCCCCGGCTCCCCATCCGCCCCCGAG
>JAIXVL010000294.1 GCA_027483045.1 Lysobacteraceae bacterium | reverse complement strand
CTGGAAGCCATGGCCGAACAGCAGGTGACCGTCGATGGCGTCTCACATCATTTGCCTGCGCCTTTCTTCGTGATTGCTACGCAGAATCCGGTCGATCTTTCCGGCACATTTCCCTTGCCGGATTCACAATTGGATCGTTTCCTGATTCGCATTTCGATGGGCTATCCCGATGCCGAAGCTGAGCGCACGATGCTGGCCGGACGTGATCGGCGCGCACTCATCAACGAGTCCATGCCCCAGCTGGGCGCCGAGGACGTGATTACCTTGCAGCAAGCCGTCGATGGCGTGCATGTCAGCGATGCGCTGCTGGACTACGTGCAGCGCTTGATTGCCGAAAGCCGTCGCCATGCCGGAATTCGCGTCGGCCTCTCGCCGCGCGCCGGCTTGGCCCTGTTGCGCGGCGCGCGCGCACACGCGCTACTTCTCGGCCGCGCGCATGTGTTGCCTGAAGATGTGCAGGCGCTGTTCGTTCCTGTCGCGGCGCATCGCTTGATGGCCGATGGCGAAGGTGAGCGTCGCGACGGCATCGCCTCGCGTGTGCTGGGGGCTGTGGCCGTCGATTGACATGACGGTGAAACCCGATGCCATCGAGCGTTTCGGCAACCGCATCGCGCGGCTGCCCTTTGTGCGCGGTCAACGCGCCGAGGCGCTGCCGATCACGCTCGACCGAAAGCGCATCTACGTGCTCCCCACCCGCCTCGGCTTGCTCGTCGGCACTTTGGTGCTGGCGATGCTGATTGGCGCGCTGAACTACAACAACAATCCCGGCCTGTTTCTCGCGTTCTTGCTCGCTGCCGTGGTGCACAACGGTTTCGTGATGGCCCACCTAGGTCTTTCGGGGTTGCGCGTGAGCACACTTCAGGCAGACACCGTGCACGCCGGCGAGTCCGCCACGCTGCGACTTCGATTGGCGGCCGGAAAACGCGCTCGAACGGGACTCGAAATCCGTACCAGCGATGGCGCAGAAATCATTCTTTCCATGAGCATCGCAGAAGATCGCGATGCGACGCTTAGCGTGCCCACATCCAAGCGCGGCATGATGGATTTGGGCCGCCTACGCATCAGCACCACTCGCCCACTCGGCTTGGCTCGCGCCTGGAGTTGGTGGCGTCCGCAGGTTCGTGTGCTGGTGTATCCCGCGGCCGAAGCTCACGCACCGCCGCTGCCGGGCATCTCGGCCGATGGCGCGCCGAAACCCAGAGCGCAACGCACCGGCGAAGACACCCACCATCTGCGCGAGTACCGATTGGGCGACGCGCCGCGCCAGATCGCTTGGAAATCGAGTGCGCGCTTGGATCGACTTTTGGTGCGCGAATACGAGGCGGGAACCTCGTCGGATGTTCGCTTGGAATGGGCCAGCTTGCGGCATCTCCCGCTCGAGCAACGGATCGCACGTCTGACTGCATGGGTGTTGGAATCCGAGCGCGAAGGTCGCCGATCGGTGCTTTTGCTACCCACCGAATCGATTGGTCCCGGCCGGGGAAGCGAACACCGCCACGCCTGCCTGAGAGCGCTGGCTTTGCTTCCAGCGAGCGCCCCGTGATGACGCTGATTCTCACGCCAGCGCTTCGTCGCACCGTCGTCGTTGCCGTGTTGGTCGCGGCGCTGCCACTGCTCATGCACCTCCCCGGCACGGTGATTGCCGGGATCAGCACCGTGGCCCTGGTCGCTGCGGTCAGCGCCTTAACTCGCCCATTGCCCGCATTTCTGCGCGTTCTATTGGTGATGGTGATCACCGGCGCGGTACTGCTGGGCTTCGGCTTCCGCGTGGGGCGCGATGCAGGCAGCGCCCTCATGTTGGCCATGTTGGTGTTGAAGCTTTCTGAGTTGCGCGACTTCGCCGATGCACGGCGCGTAGTGGCCTTTGCATTGTTCGCGCCGTTCGCTGCTTTTTTGCAGGACCAAGGACCACTCACCTTGGTTCTGGGACTGCTCAGCGCCTCACTCGTGGTGATGGCGTTGTCGCGCTTGGCCCGAGAGCCCGAACCCGCGCTTCCCTTGCGCGCTGAATCTGCGGCCCTGCTTCGCGCTTTGCTCTTGGCCCTGCCCTTGGCGCTGGTGGGCTTTTGGCTCTTTCCTCGACTGCCGTCTCCGCTTTGGGGGCTGCCCGAGAATGCGGTGGCGCGCACCGGCGTTGGCGAAAGCATGTCGCCCGGCGATTGGATCGATCTGCTCGCCGATGACCGCCCTGCATTTCGCGTGCGGTTTGACGGGCCCACGCCACCAACCGAGACGTTGTATTGGCGCGGCCCCGTGCTGACGCGCTTCGACGGCCGTACATGGACACGCAACGAATGGCTATCCGGCTTGCCGGCGCCTGCCTTGCCTGCAGGCGAAGGTGGCGTTCGCTACACCATCACGCTTGAGCCCACCGACCGGCGATACGTCTTTGCTTTGGAGTCGCCGGTCGCGTGGCCTGCCACGCTGGAGCTTGGACCGGACGCCAGCCTGCGCAGCAAAGCGCCGCTGCGCACGGTCACCCAGCTCTCGTTGCGCGCAGTGCAACCGCAAGGTTTCCAGTCCGATCTTTCGGACATGTTGAAGCGCAGCCACCTCAATCTTCCTAATGATTTCAACCCAAGAACACGCGAGCGAGCGCTGGCTTGGCGCCGTGAAGCGCGCAGCGATCGCGAGTACATCGACCGCGTGCTGCGCTGGTTCAATGCCGACTTGAGCTACAGCTTGGCCGCTCCTCCGCTGGGCCGAAATACTGCCGACGAATTCCTGTTCGATACGCGCATTGGTTTTTGCGAGCACTTCAGCTCGGCCTTCGTG
>JAIXVL010000304.1 GCA_027483045.1 Lysobacteraceae bacterium | reverse complement strand
TGCCGGCCTGTTGTATTCGCGCGCCTGCCACCAGCAGAGCTTCGAACAGCGTGGTCTTTCCTGATCCGGCAGGGCCGATCAGAGCGAGGTTGCGGATCTGCCCGGTGCTGTAGCTCATGTGCACGCTCCAAGGGTTCAACGCGGAGGCCAGCGTCCCGCCGTCGAGCCCTACCGTCAAGCGAAGCGAAGCGCTAAATGCGAGCGTAGACTTGGCGGCTGACCCCCAACCGGAGCAAGACACCATGGCTACTTTGCCGCGCACTGCCACTGCCTTCTGGGAAGGCCCCCTCAAGACCGGTCGCGGCGCCATGAGCACGCCCCAAAGCGGTGTGTTCTCTGATCAGCGCTTTGGCTTCGGCACGCGTTTCGGCGACGAAAAAGGCACCAATCCGGAAGAGTTGATCGCTGCGGCGCATGCCGGCTGCTTCAGCATGGCCCTAGGCTTCATGCTGGAAACTGCGGGCTTTCCCGCCACGCGTATCGATACCGAAGCCAAGCTGGCTTTGTCGGTGGGTGAGGCGCCGGGCCCGACCGTTACCGGCATTGCACTGACCGTCAGTGGTGTTGTGCCTGGCCTGACCGCGGCGCAGTTCGCCGAATTTGCGGCCAACGCCAAGGCCAATTGCGTGGTGTCACGCGCGCTTTCGGTGCCGATCACTTTGGATGCCAAGTTGGTCGAATGAGTCCTCACGCGCTGCTCGTTCACGGTGCTGGCGCTGGAGGCTGGCAGTGGGTGCATTGGCAGCGTGTGTTCGAAGCCGAGGGCTGGCATGTTTCAGCCCTTGATTTGCAGCCTTGCGCTGAAGGTTTGGCCGCAACGCAATGGTCGGATTATCTCGTGCAAGTCGAGAGCGCCTTGCTGCGCCTACCCGAGCCGCGCGTCGTGATCGGGGCAAGCCTCGGCGGTTTGCTGGCATTAGCGGCATCGCCCGCGGTCAGTGCGCGCGTCTTGATCAATCCGATTCCGCCCGCACAGTGGGCGGCGCAACTGCCAAAACGCGATCTCTCCGAGTCGGAAGTTCTTTGGCATAGCGCCGGTCGCTTCGAAAGCACGCAGCGCGCCATGCAGGACGCTCAGGCGGCCGATCAGCACTTCGCTTTTCGGCGTTGGCGCAACGAGAGCAGTGCCGTGTTGCGTGCGGCCTACGCGGGCGTGCAGGTGCCCGAGTCGGACTCACCGCTGTTGGTGATGGCGAGCGGTGACGACGAAGACACGCCACCAGCACTGTCTGTCGCAATGGCTGAGGCCAGAGGTGCAAGCTTGCTGAGGGTTTGCGGCGGCCACTTGGCGCCGGTGATGGGGCCGGGAGCACCCGCAGCGGCGGGCATGGCGCTGGCGTGGTTGAACGGGCAGCTGTCGCGTTCCTAAACGTTCATGGCGATTGTGCGTTCGATTAAGCCAGCGTTGCCCCCGTTGCGATGAATCTTGGTTTCGCGCCGCAAGCCCGCGGCCCGGAGAGCCCAGATGAACCGCCGTACTGCCACCGTTCTTGCCCTTGCGCTTATCAGTGTTGCTGGCACCGCCACGGCCGGGCGCTGGGACCGTCACGACAACCGCTACCGCTACGCCGACCAAGGCCCGCGTTGGGACACCGCCCGCGTGGTGAGTGTTGACCCGATTCTCGCGCCGGCCGCGCCCAGCTATCGCCAGCAGTGCTGGCAGGAACCGGTGCGCTACGTGGAAACCGGCGGCTACCGTGGCGGTTATCGTGGTGACGATCGCCGTTACCGCAGTGGCGGCGTAGGCCAGAGCACCGGCACGGTGCTGGGTGGCATCGTTGGTGCCGCCATCGGCAACCAAGTCGGTGATGGCGACGGCCGTCGCGCGGCGACCGTGGCTGGCGCATTGTTGGGCAGCGCCATTGCTCGCGACAGCTACCGCGATCGTGGCTATGACCAATACAACAACTACGACAACGGCTACGGTCGCGACTACGGCTATCAGCGCGAAACCGTGCGCTACGAGCAGCGTTGCCGCACGGTGGAGGACTATCGCCAAGACGATCGTGTGGTGGGCTACAGCGTGAGCTATGACTACAACGGCCAGCTCTACACCACGCAGACCAGCTATCACCCGGGCAGCACGATTCGTGTGCGCGTAGACGTGGTGCCTGAGGGCTGAGCCCAAATGGAATTTTGAGAAAAGCCCCGCCGTGTGCGGGGCTTTTCTTTTGTGCCGCCTACCAGCGGATTTGCCCTTTCACGACCGTCTGCGTTTGCCCGCCCACCCAGATACGTCCTTCGTCGAGCACCAATTCCAAGCGCGCATCGCGGCCCACTTCGCGGCCTTGGCTGACGGTGTAGCGCGCGCCCAGGTCATGGGCTTGGCCGGTGGCATGCAAATAGCCGGCCAATGCGGCATTGGCCGCGCCGGAGGCCGGGTCTTCGTAAGGGGCGGGCAGGGGCATGAGCGCACGAACGACAAGCCCATAGTCGGCCGAAGCGCAGCGCGCGAACACGGCCAAGCCGATGGCCTCATGCGGGCCGGCCAGCGCTGCAATGCCCTCGAAATCGGGTGCCCAGGTGCGCACCGCCGCTTCGTCGGCGAGTTCGGCGGCCCACCAGCGGCGGCCGCTGTCGATCAGCGCCGCGCCTGCACTCGAAAGCCGCGCGCCCAGAAGGTTCTGTAACGCTGCGTCATGGCCATGGCGGCGCGCCAAAACTTGCGTCGCGGGTGCCTGCACGAACAGACGCTGCGTCGCATTGCTGCCTTCCACACGCACCGGCAGTAAGCCCGCACCGCACTCCTGCACCAATACGCGTTCGGTACGGCCATCTGCACGCAAACGTTCGCGCGGCGCCGCCACGCCCGCAGCCAAAACGGCATGTGCCGTACCTACGCTGGGGTGGCCAGCAAACGCCAATTCGCGCCTCGGCGTAAAGATGCGCACGCGATAACTGGCTTCCGGTGTAGTGGGTGCCAGCACGAAGGTGGTTTCAATCACATTGGTCCATGCCGCAATGGCCTGCATGGCTTCGGTGTCGAGGCCTTCGGCA
>JAIXVL010000155.1 GCA_027483045.1 Lysobacteraceae bacterium | reverse complement strand
CCCGAGGACGCTGATGTCGTGCAGCGAGAACAGCACCTCAAGCGCAGCGCGGACGCTGGCGTTGTCGTCGATAACCAGAAGCGTAGGCATGGGCGAAGTTTAGACGCTGCGCGTGGCCACCGCAGGCGGTACAGAAGCCGCCCGCAACGCGGGGCCCAGCACGGCTGTGACACCCAGTACCAGCAGCAACACGGCACCCGCGGCCAAGAACTCCCACGGCAAGCGCGACAGCTCGAGCGCCTCCATCATCACGGTGTTGAGGCCCATCGCCAGACCGATGCCGACGATCACGCCGAGGGTGGTGATGAGCATGTTCTCGACAAGGAACAGGCGAATGATGTCGATGCGGCGCGCGCCCAGTGCTCGGCGTACACCGATCTGCTTACGGCGCTGGTTCACCCACAGGCTGGCCAAACCAACGATGCCGCTGGCCGTCATGACCAAGAGCAGCGTCATCACGATGAGCAGGCCATTCACCAAAGTGTGCTCACCGCGATAACGGTCTGCGCGGGTCTCGGCCATGCTGTCACTGTCGCCCATCATTCGCCCGGGCACACGCTTCTGCAGCAGCTCGCCGGCCTCTTTCATGACGCGGTCCAACTGACCGGGCTCCACGCGCACCGCATAGGTGCCAAAGGCCGCGACCAAGCGCACCGGGAAGATGACGCTACGCGTTCCATCGCCACCCCATGAGGCACGGCCCCATGGCGAAACCAGAGTCTCAATGACACCAATGACTTCGATGGGCGGAGATTCGCCCCAGATGAACGTCTTGCCCACCCAGGAGGTGTCGTTCGGGAAAAGGGCTTTGGCCATTCCAACAGAGATGAGCGCAACCTTTGGCCTGGGTGCTTCGGGCGATTGCTCGTCGACCAGCATGCGCTCGTCGGGACGGAAATCACGGCCTTCCACCAAGCGCAGCCCCCATGTGCTCGCAACGTTGGTGTCGGCCATATAGGTGGAGGCATTGGTCTCGATCTTGTCCTCGGGTTTGCCTGATGCGCCGGGCACGCTGAAGCCTGAGTTGTTGCCCGAATTCGACAAGGGCACTTGGCTCACCCACGCGGCGTTGAGCACGCCCGGGATGCCGCGCATGGCATCGATGTCGTCACTGGCTGCCGACCCGGTGATGTCGCGTTCTTTGTCGAGCACCCGAATGTGAAATACCTGTGCTTCATCCACGCCACTGATGCGTGCGGCCTCGTCCAGTCGGTCACGAACGACGTAGAGCGCATTGGCAAGGATGGCCAAAGTGAGCGCGATCTGCAGAGCGATGAGGATGACGCCGGTCTTGCGCCGACGCATGGCAGAGAGAATAGGACGGAGTTCCATGGGCGTTGTCCTCACTGGCTCTTGAGTTGAATGGCGGGGCGAATCTGGCAGGCCTGCCACGTGGGCAAGAGGCCCGCGAGTAAGGACGCCACAATACCCAGCAGCAGGGTGCCGCCCATCAGCAGCGGGTCCATGGTGAAGAAGTCATCGGCCGAGGTGATGCGACCGTTGAGCAAGGAAAGTCCGTACACGCTCAAGCCGAGTCCAAGCGTGGAACCAAGCAGGCCGAGTACGCCGGCTTCGACCAAGCTTTGCTGAAACACTTCGCTGCGCGTGGCGCCGAGTGCGCGGCGCACACCAATATCGCCGGCGCGTGCGGTGAATTTGGCCAACATCAGGGTGACCACATTCACCAGACACACCAGCAGAAAGCCAAACGCAATCCACGTGGAAAGGCGTGTGTCGTCGCTGACAATGCCGGTGAAATCCAGCCACTCGCGCACATTGCGCAGGCGATTGTTCTCGGGGCGCGGGAAGCGACCCAGTTTCTTCTGTTCGGCCACGTATGCCTTCAAATAATCACGATAGGCGGGCGCATCGGCAGCGCTCTTCAACTCCACCCAGTACTGCAGCCAGGTGCATTCGGATTTCAAGAAACCCTGAAAGCCGGGCTCGGGACTCTCGAAGCAGTTGGTCCAGCCGTTGTTACCCCACTCGCGCGACGTCGCGTTGCGAATGGGAAGCCACAATTGATCAGGGCGTCCTGTCGCATCAGAGCCGTTGACGCGATCAAATCGTGGTGTGGGGTTCCACGGGCCGATAACGCCCACCACGCTGTACTCGCGGTCATCAATCCGGATGCGCTTGCCCACGGCGGATTCTTTGCCGAACACCTTCTCAGCAAACTCCTGCCCGATCACGGCAACATCGCTGCCCCGCGCATCGTCCTCGGCGCTCCAAACCGTTCCTGCCACGAAGGGGACATCGAACATGGCGAAGTAATCGCGGGTAATGCCCATGCCGCTTTCAAAGAAGGGCGGCAGATCCTCACGCCGCATATCGATCGTTGGAGCAATGCCATAGATGGCGGTTTGCCGCATTCCTTTCGCATCGCGCAACAGGTTGTCGACATCCTTCCAAGTCATCTGGCGCTCGGGTTCCTCACCCGGCTTGAAGTTCTCCATCGGGCCGTTATCGAGCTGCGGCACAAACAGGCGCTCGCTCTTTTGCGGAATGGGGTCGCCCGACATGACGAGGAACATGGTGAGGCTGGTCATGCTGGCGCCAATGCCGACCGCAAGGATCAACACGATCAGCGTGGTGATGACTGGAGCACGGCGCAAGCTGGAAAAGCCGAGACGTAGGTAGTAAGCAAACATGGGCGTGTCCTCAGGCTGTGGCAGCGACGCGTTGCAGGTCGACCACTTGGCCGTCGACGATATGGATGTTGCGCTGGGCGCGCGCAGCGAGTTCCGGGTCGTGCGTCACCATCACGATGGTGGTGCCTTCTGCATTGATCTGCTCGAGCAGCTCCATCACGCCGCGCGCCATTTGCGTGTCGAGGTTGCCGGTGGGTTCGTCGGCCAGAAGCAGGCGTGGGCTACCGGCCAGCGCGCGGGCAATCGCGACGCGCTGTTGTTGGCCGCCGGAAAGATCGGCCGGGTAGTGCTTCATGCGCGACGCCAAGCCGACCTTCGCCAGCGCTTCTTCGATGCGCTGCTTGCGGTCTGCTGCCTTGAAGCCGCGATAGCGCAAGGGCACGTCGACGTTGTCGAAAAGATTCAAATCGGGAATCAGATTGAAGCCCTGAAAAATGAAACCGAGCTTCTCGTTGCGAAGACGCGAGCGCGCGTCGTCCTTCAGGCCGCGCACGTCCACGCCATCAAGATGGAACTCGCCGCCGGTGAATTCTTCAAGCAAGCCCGCAATGTTGAGAAAGGTGGTCTTTCCCGAGACGGAAGGGCCGGTCACCGCCACAAACTCTCCTTCCTTCACCTCCATGTTGATGCCGCGCAAGGCATGCGTTTCGATCATGTGGGTCTGGTAGACCATCGAGAGGTTTTTCATCGAGAGCATCGGAGTTTCTCCTGCAGAAAGGGTTGACGAGCAAAGTGCTTATTCGTTGATTTGGATCGATTCGGCGTCTTCAAACAGATCACTGCCCGAGATGACGACACGCTCGCCCTCTTTCAGGCCATCCAGAATCTCGACCGCGGTGACGGCGGTGGCGCCCACTTGAATCGCGCGCCGCTCGGCCACGCCGTCGTTCACCACATAGGCGAAACGGCCGCCGTGGTTCTCGAAGAATGGCCCGCGGGCGAGCTTCAGTACGTTGGGTTTCTCATCAATCAGCACGCGCGCATTGACGCGTTGGCTTTGGCGCAGGCCTTGCGGCTGCGTGTCCAAGCGGACGCGCGCCAGCACTTGGCGATTCAATACCTCTGGCGCAATGGAGATGAGTTCTCCGCCCAGCGTTTGCGTACCGATGCCCACTTCCACGCGCATGCCCAAGCCCAGGTCATCGGCATACGACTCCGGAAGTTCGAGCTCCACCTCGAGTTGCGACAAGTCGACCACGGTGAGCAAAGGTGCGTTCGCGGCCACCACGGCCTTATCGACAACCGCCGTGCTACCCACCACGCCGTTCACCGGCGAGCGAATGTCCAACTCCGAGACGCGGCGCTCAAGGTCGCCCACCACGGCACGCTGACGCGCCAACTCCTGCTCGCGACTCTCGAGTTCGAAGCGGGCGTTCTGTCCTTCCAGCGCCGAGTCCGCATCGCTATGGCGCGCGCGCACTTCGGCCGCTTCCACCAAATCGGAGTAACGAAGGCAGTCGGCCAAAGGAATGGCCTGCACGTCGCAGGCGCGCTTGGTGCGCTCGGCATCGCGCTTGGCCGTTTGCAGTGCAAGGCGTGCCTCATCGGCGGTCTTAGTGGCGAGCAGGCGTGCCTTTTGCGCGAGGATGCGCTGGCGTGCCACGTCGGCTTCCAAGCGGCGCTGTGTGGCGAGTTCGCGATCGCGCTCGGCGCGCAACTCGGGGCTGTCCAAGCTGGCCAGCACATCACCTTGCTTCACCTTGGCGCCCGCACGCGTTTTCAGCGTGACCGTGGCCGACGCGGGCGCATAGAGCGTGGGGCTCACCGAAGCCACGACCTTGCCGTTCACTTGCGCATCGCGCACCAACAAGCCGCGCTCGACGGTAGCGATGCGTAAACGCTCTGCACTCACCGATCGCGTGGCGGTGGCCCACTGCATGCCCGCCACGAGGAGCGCAACGACCGCCACACCGGCAGCGATCCAGGACCACGGCAGCTTGCGCTTGGGTGGCGCGATGCGTCGGTCTTGTGCAGAGGTGTCGGTGATCATGAGGGGGCGGACACGGTGGCGGAGATACCCTCTCAATGCACAAGACGTGCCATCGACAAAACTTCGCAAAAACAAAGAGATGCGTTGCGCCGGACGTGTCCGCGGGCGTCCGGTATGTGTCCGCGAAGCAGTGCACTGCCCGCGCGTGGACAGGATTCCACCTTCCCCTGACACAAGGCCGACGTTCACGCCCGCTACACTGTGCGCCCCCGTGAGTTTGTGGAGCAGTGCGCAATGTGCGGAATTGTCGGAGCAATCGCTGGCCGTGATGTGGTGCCGGTTCTGGTCGATGGCCTGAAGCGCTTGGAATACCGCGGTTACGACTCGGCAGGCGTGGCCGTGCTGGATGGCGTCTTGAAGCGGGTGCGCCGCACCGGCCGTGTTTCAGAGATGGAAGCCGCCGCCGCTGCCGAAGGTCTGCACGCGCACATTGGTATTGGCCATACCCGCTGGGCCACGCATGGTGGTGTCACTGAAGCCAATGCCCACCCGCACATCAGCGACGGCGAACTCGCCCTAGTGCACAACGGCATCATCGAGAACCACGACGAGCAGCGCGAGCGCTTGAAGGGTTTGGGCTACGTGTTCACCTCGCAGACCGACACCGAAGTGGTCGCGCATCTGGTGCGTCACTACCTGCACGAAACCAAAGACTTGCAGATTGCCACGCAACGCGCCGTGCGCGAGCTCAAGGGTGCGTATGCCCTGGCCATCATTGCGAAGTCCGATCCCACGCGTTTGGTCGCTGCACGCATGGGCTGCCCCTTGCTGATCGGCGTGGGTGACGACGAAGCCTTTGTCGCTTCGGATGTGTCGGCGGTCGTCGCGCATACGCGTCGCGTGATTTACCTGGACGAAGGCGATGTGGCCGATGTGCGCCGCGATGGCGTGACGGTATTCAACGCTGAGGGTGCGGTGGTGGCGCGCCCTGAGCAGCTCTCCAATGTCTCGCTGGCATCGCTGGAGCTGGGCCCGTATCGCCACTTCATGCAAAAAGAAATCCACGAGCAGCCGCGTGCGATTGCCGACACCTTGGAGCCGATTCTCGACACGGGGTTCTCGCCTGAACTGTTTGGCCCGCGCGGTGCGGAACTGATGGCCGGTGTGACCGGCGTACAGATTCTGGCTTGCGGCACCAGCTACTACGCCGGTCTTGTCGCGCGCTATTGGATTGAGGCGTTGTCGGGTATTCCTTGCGCGGTGGATATCGCCAGCGAGTACCGCTACCGCCCCATCGTGGCGAATCCCGGCAACTTGGTCGTGACCATTTCGCAATCGGGCGAAACGCTCGATACCTTCGAAGCGCTGAAGTACGCGATTGCCGAAGGCCACCACCGCACGCTGTCGATCTGCAACGTTCCGGAAAGCGCGATTCCGCGTCTTTCCGCGATGCAGTTTCTGACGCGCGCCGGCGCTGAAATTGGCGTGGCATCCACGAAGGCATTCAGTACGCAGTTGGTGGCCTTGTTCGCGTTGGCACTTGTCATTGCCAAAGCGCGTGGACGCTTGGATGCGCAAGCAGAAGCCGAGCATGTCGACGCACTGCGCCACTTGCCTGGCAGCGTGCAGCACGCGCTCAACCTCGAGCCGCAGATTGCGGCGTGGTCAGAACGCTTTGCGGCGAAGGAACACGCGCTGTTCCTTGGTCGTGGCTTGCACTTCCCGATTGCCTTGGAAGGCGCACTCAAGCTCAAAGAAATCACTTACATCCACGCCGAAGCCTATGCCGCCGGTGAGCTAAAGCACGGCCCGCTCGCGCTGGTGGACAGCGATATGCCGGTGGTCGTGATTGCGCCAAACGACACGCTGCTGGAGAAAGTGAAGTCCAACATTCACGAAGTACGGGCGCGCGGCGGCGAGATGTTCGTGTTTGCTGACGCCGATAGCCATTTCGGTGAAGAGGACGGCGTGCACGTGATTCGCACGCCGCGCCATGTTGGCCTGCTGTCGCCGGTCGTGCATGTCATTCCGGTGCAGATGCTGGCCTACCACACCGCCTTGGCGCGTGGCACCGACGTGGACAAGCCGCGCAACTTGGCGAAATCGGTGACGGTGGAGTAAGCGTTGCTGTTTACCTGAGCGCGCCCTCAGTGAGCATCAAGGCCCTGCAGTGGATTCAATTGCGGCAGGGGCCTAACGCTTCTCGGCAGCGCGGGGCATCTCAATCTCGACGGTGAGCGTGGACACGGTTCCTGCCTGCTGTCTTCGCTGCGTACATCGCGCGGTCGGCTTGATCCACCCAGCCATCAAACGAAGTGTCCCGATCGAGTAACGAGAGTCCGATCGATGCCGTGCATCGAATTTGCTGACCCTGTTGACTCTCTACCTGCAGCTCTTCGACGGCAACGCGGATTCGTTCCGCAACCAAGTTGGCTGCTTCTAGGTCGGTATCCGGCAGGATGAGAAGCAATTCCTCGCCGCCCCAACGTCCGAGCAAGTCAGCTCGCCTCAGTTGCCCTTTTGCCGCTTGTGCGACTGCGCGGATCACCATGTCGCCTGATCGGTGCCCGTGCGTGTCGTTGATGAGCTTGAAGTTGTCGAGGTCAATCAATGCCGCCGTGACGAGGCGGCCAGTGCGGCGCGATATCTCGAACTCACGCTCCCCCAGTTCGATCATTCGCCGCCGGTTCAGAAGACTGGTCAGAGCGTCCAGCCAAGCCAAATCTTGTGCGTGTTGGCGGGCGAGATCGACTTCGCGAAGCAGGTGCACGATGTACCCGCCTACGGGCGCCGAAACAACCATAGGCGCAATGATCGAGATAAGCAGCGGACGACCGAAAAGGGTTCCGTAGTCGTGGTGAAGAAGCGCAACAAGGATGAAAAGCATCCCGACCGAACTGCCTACACTGACCAACACAATGGCTGGCACGGTAAGCCATGGTGACCGCTCAATGAAGAACGAGCGTAGTGCTGCGGTCATGGTGAAACACCCATCGCAGCTTCAAGCATCGCCAAGTCGTTGCAGTGAAGACTCAAGGTTCCTCCTAAGGCGGCACCCAGTTCCGTCGCTCAGTCTTGCCCAGCTTGCGTCAGGCCAAAGGAACTCAGAGCGGCTCCCGTCATCATGCAGCCTAACTGCTCTGTCAGCCACAGGCGATCAAGCTTTGCGGGCGGCGTTTCGAAAGCCGCGCGTAGAGAACTCATCTTGCGCGATCCACATCGGTGACTCGGTACAAAGAAAAAGCCGGCCCTGCATGCACAGGACCGGCTTCTTTTTTCTCAGTGCATCAACCGCGGTCGATGCGCGTCGTCAATGCCTTATTCGGCAGCCGACTTCAGCTTCTTCAGCGGGCGCACCTTCACCTTGGTGGTGGCCGGCTTGGCGGCAAACCACTGCTCTTCCTTGGTGAACGGGTTGATGCCCTTACGCTTCGGCTTGGCCGGAACGTTGACGGCGGTGATCTTCAGCAGGCCCGGCAGCACGAACTGGCCAGCACCCTTCTTGGCCAGCGAGCCGATCGCTGCGGCTTCGAGTGCGGCGAGAACGCCACGGACGTCCTTCGCGGCAACGCCAGACGACTCGGCGATGTGGGCCACGAGGCCGCTCTTGTTCAGCACTTCCTTGATGGCCTTCGGCGCTGCCGGTGCGGCTTTCGCGGCGGGCTTCTTTGCGGCCGGTTTGCTTGCTGCTTTCTTGACTGCTTTCTTCGCTGCCATGTCCATTCTCTCGTTATTGCCGTGATTCGGCGGAGGGTCGCGGCTCAGGCCACCCGAAGGAGAACTGAGCACACGCGAATCCTTGCCTGAAATTCGCGCGAAGGAAAGCCCTTTGGCGCATTTTTCTCGGGTTTTTTGTTCTTGACGGCGTTTGCGGCGCCTGTTGCCATAGCCATATGCGCATTTGTGTCTATGCCGCCTCGAGCGGAAAAGTCGATCCGGCCTATGTCGAGGCCGCCCGTTTACTCGGTGCCACCTTGGCCCAAGCCGGCTGCACCACGGTTTACGGCGGTGGCGGGCAGGGCCTGATGGGCGCCTTGGCCGACGGCGCTCTGGCCGAAGGCGGCGAAGTGATCGGCATCATTCCCAAGTTCATGGTCGATCTGGAATGGGGCCATACCGGCGTGACCACGCTGGAATTGGTGGAGGACATGCGCGAGCGCAAGCATCGCTTGCTGACCGGCAGCGATGCGGTGATTGCGCTGCCGGGCGGCTGCGGCACGCTGGAAGAACTGTTTGAAGCCATCACCTTGAAGCGCCTTGGCCTGTACTTCAGCCCGATCGTGTTGCTTAGCGTCAATGGCTTCTACGACGGTCTGCAAACCTTCATGGAGAAGGTGATCGACGAGCGCTTCATGAATGCCGAGCACGCGGCCATGTGGTCGATGGTGTCGCGTGTGGACGAGGTGCTGCCGCGCATTCGCGAGACCCCGCGCTGGAGCGAAAACGCACGGGATTACGCGGTCGTTCGCTGAACGCAGGCATGCGCCCAGCAGCGCTTAGTCGCTGCTGTCTCCACCGGAGTCGGCGTGATCGCCAGCCTCGGCGTCCGTGTCGGAATCCTGGTCTTCCGCAGGACTCGTGCCGTCGCTCGTTGAGGCGTCCGATTGCCGCGCACCGGAAAACCAACGCGGCTGTGCTTTTGGCAGCGCAGCACTGGCCGCATCGGCGGCCAGAATCAAATCGCTGCGGCGCTCCTCCGGAATCTGCTGCCAGTGGCAATCGAGCAGGGCACCTTCCATCGCGTAGAGCAGGTTCAAGCTGGGCTTGAAGCCGGCTCGCTTCAGCTTCACGAAGGTTTCCAAGCTTCCAGCGGCGCGTAGGTCGTCGAGCGAGCGCACGCCGACTTGGCGCAGCTGCGCCGCCGATTTCGGGCCGATATTGCGCAGTTTTGCAGGGGCAGCCATCAGGCCAGCGTATCGAGAAACGCGCGGGCCAATGCTTCCAAGCCCTTCCGGTCTTCATCATCGAAGCGATTGAGCTTGGGGCTGTCGATATCAAACACACCGATCAGCGTGTCGCCTTTGAATAGAGGTACGACCACTTCCGAGCGCGAGGCCGAATCGCAGGCGATATGGCCGGGGAAGGCTTCGACATCCGGCACCACCTGAGTTTGCCGCGTGGCCGCTGCGGTGCCGCACACGCCGCGCCCAATGGCGATGCGCACGCAGGCCGGAAGGCCTTGGAACGGGCCCACCACCAATTCCTTGCCGTCGAAGAAGTAAAAGCCCACCCAGTTCAGATCAGGCAGCGCGTGATACGCCAGGGCCGAAAGATTCGCGGCATTGGCGGTGCGGTCGGCTTCGCCAAACATCAGGCCGCGGGCCTGATCGATGAGTTGGGCGTACTGCTCGGCTTTGCTGCCTTCGAGGGCGGTGGCGGTGAACGACATGGCGCTGAGACTTCCTGCATGGCGATGCCGCGAGCCGCGGCTGGAGAGGAGTACACGATGGGGACGCAGTGCTCCGAAGGCAAGCACCGTTTTCACCTTTTGTCGGCGACAATTCGCCCATGAATGCATTCTTCGTGACAGGCACCGATACCGGTGCAGGAAAAACCTTCACCAGCGTGGTGCTTGTGCATGCGCTGCGCCAGCGCGGGTTGCGAGTGATCGGTATGAAGCCGATTGCGAGCGGGTCGGACGAAACACCGGAAGGTCTGCGCAATGAGGATGCATTGGCGCTACAGGCAGCGAGTGCGCCGCGACCCGAGTACTCGCTGGTGAATCCCATCGCTTTGCGCACGCCCACCGCGCCGGAGATTGCTGCGCGGCTGGATGGCGTCACGCTGTCGATGGCGCCGATTACCAGCGCGTTTGCTCAACTTCAGGCGATGGCCGATGTGGTGTTGGTGGAAGGTGTGGGCGGCTTTTTGGCCCCGCTCGATGAACGCATCGACCAATGCGAGATCCCACAAACGCTGGGCTTACCCATCGTGGTCGTGGTCGGGCTAAAGCTGGGCTGCATCAACCACGCGCGGCTCACCGTCGAGGCCGTACGCGGTCGCGGCTTTGAGGTGTTGGGTTGGATTGGCTCGCTGGTGGAGCCCGACATGCTGTTCCCCGACGACTACTTCGAGGCGGTGAAAGCAGCCCTACCGGTACCGTGCTTGGGCCGACTGCCGCACGCGCCCGGCGTGGACCCGGCAACGCTCACGCGCTTTCTTTCCTTGCCCGAGGGCTTCCCGAAGGCTTAAGCGGCTCAGCGCAGCTGCAGCGTGGCGCGATCGCCCGAGGCGGGGCGAAACACGCTTACGCGCGCCAGCAAGGGCAGGGCGGGCTTCAGCTCGCGGGCGATGAAGGCGCACAGGTTTTCGAGCGTGGCCGGACCGATGCCTTCGACCTCATCCAGAAACCGGTGATCGAGACGCTCGCGCAGCGCCGCCAGTTCGCGACGCACGAAGCCCAAGTCCATCACCATGCCGGTCTCGCCCTGCGGCTCGCCAATCAGCGTGACTTCGGCGTGGTAGGTGTGGCCATGGATGCGCTTGCTGCTCTCAATCTCGCCCTCGACGTAGCGGCGCAGCGTGTGCGCAGCTTCGAAGTAGAAGGATTGGCTGAGTTCCGTTTGCATCCGTAGGCGCCTGAGTGTTCTGCGGCCATTTTGCCACGGCCTGAGCGCGCTGCCGCGCCGGCCCGCTGCGAACGCCTCGGCCCTGTGGCAGTCTGGGGCGGCGTGAGGACATCACGCCACTCGTCTGCCGTGGAGAAGCCCGCCGTGTCGCTTGCGCACGATCACTCGACGCGCCACCAGCAGTTGATGGAAGACACCTTGGCTGAGGTGTTCGGTGAGCGCGACCCGGGGCTGCTCGAGCGTTTGCTGCCCAAGCTGAAGACCGTGGAGTTGCCCGGTGGGGCGGTGTTGATGCGGCAGGGCGAGCCGTCGGACGCTCTGTATCTGGTGCTTTCGGGGCGCTTGCAGGCCTCTGTGATGGACCCCGAGAAAGGGCGTCGCGTGCTGGGGGCCATTGGTCGCGGCGAACCCATCGGCGAGATGGGCGTGATTACCGGCGCGCCGCGAAGCGCCACCGTGCATGCGCTGCGGGATTGCGTGCTGGCGCGTTTGGACGCGCAGGATTTTGCCGAGACCTTGGAGTCCTGGCCGCGCGCAGGATTGCCGCTTGCGCGAAAGATCATTGATCGCCTGTCGCGCGCGCAGCGGCCGGGGCGCAAGCATCGCGTGGTGAATCTGTGCGTGTTGCCTGTGCATGCGGGCGTGGATGCGGTGGCCTTAGCCACTCGCCTGCGCGCGAATCTGGAAACCGTGCTCCTGCACGCAGGAAAGTCCGGGGCTATTGCCTTGCACGACCGCCGGAGCATCGAGCAGGACTTAGGCATTGATGTGGCTGCTGCCGAGAGCGATGCACAAGGCGAAGCGCACAGTGATTACCGCGCGTTGCTGGATTGGTTGGATACGCAGGAATCGGGGCACCGCATGCAAGTGTTCGCTGCCGACGCCGAAGACTCCGCATGGACGCGCTTGTGTCTTCGCCATGCGGATTGGGTGTTGCTGGCGGCGGATGCCGACGGTGAGGCGCATCTCAGTGCTGTAGAGCAGCGTCATCTTGCGAGCGGCACCGATGCCGGCGCCATGCAGCAAAGTTTGTGGCTGTTGCATCCCACCGACTGCTCACGCCCGAAAGACACCGCGCGTTGGTTGGCAGCGCGCCCACAACTGGCGCGCGATGGGCTCTCGCATTTTCATTGTCGGCAAGAACACGCGTGCGATTGGCAGCGCTTAGCGCGCATTGTTTCCGGGCAAGCTGTGGGCTTGGTGTTGGCGGGCGGCGGCGCGCGAGGATTCGCGCACTTGGGCGTGATGCAGGCCTTGCAGGAACACGGCATGTCTTGGGACATGGTGGGCGGCACCAGCATCGGCGCAGTAATGGGTTCGTATGCCGCCATGGACATGCCCGCCGAATCGATGACGGCACTCCTAGGTGATGCCTTCGCGCGCAACCCCACCGGCGACTACAACTGGCTGCCGATGATGTCGCTGCTGCGTGGCCATCGACTCCAGCGCGTCATTGAAGATGCCGTGTCGCGTGCCTTCGGTGGCCGGCCGCACATCGAGGATTTGTGGAAGCCCTTTTTTTGCGTGGCCTCCAACTACTCGCGACACCGCGCCGAAGTGCTTCGCAGTGGTGAGATTTCTGAAGCCTTGCGCGCCAGCGTGGCGATTCCGGCCGCCCTGCCACCCGTGGTGCGAAACGGTGATCTGCTGGTGGATGGCGGCAGCTTCAACAACTTTCCTGTCGACATCATGCGCAGCAGCGGCGTGGCCCAAGTGATCGGCGTCGATTTGAGTCGCGACCATTATCGGGCGCTGACCGAAACCCGCGTGCCCACGTCGTGGGCCTTGTGGGTGGACCGCTATCTGCGGCCGCGCGCCAGAAGGCGATACGCGCAATTTCCGGGCTTGGGCGCCATCGTGGTGAACGTGGCGCTGATGGCCAGCACCTCGCATCAAAAGAGCATGCGCGAGTTGGTTGACATCGGCTTTCAGCCCGATGTGAGCGGTGTGGGCTTGTTGGATTGGGCGGCGTTTGAGCGTGTTGTCGATGTGGGATATCGCCACGCACTGGAGCGATTGGCGGCACTCAAGGCGGCATCGGTGGGCGCGAGGAAT
>JAIXVL010000241.1 GCA_027483045.1 Lysobacteraceae bacterium | reverse complement strand
GTAGTAAGCCAACACGGGCTTTTTCCCCGGCGTGTAGATGATCCAGCTATGCGGGTGATGACTCAGCGGCACCCACGCTTTGAACTGCGGGTTGACCTTGAAGGTGTAGGGACGGTCGTCCAGAAACGTGTACTTCTCTACGCCAGCAGCAATGGCCAGATGATCGAAGCCTGCTTTCGCCAACGCGTCATCGCAGCGAGTTTTCAGGGTGGCGATGTGATCGGCGTACAGGGCAGACATAGCGTTCTCGCAGACAGGCCAACGGGAAGGGTCGATTGTGCCGCACTGCTCGCTGTTCAGCGCGTGCCGCAGGCCTGCCCGGAATCAATGCGTCCCGCCTCGGGCAGGGTGCGTTGCCACTCGAAACGTAGGCTCATGCCTTGGGTGATCCACACGCGGCCCTCCGCATCCACCAGCAGCGCGCAACCCAGACGCATGGAGCTCACCAAGGCCTCGAAGTGAGAAGGCCCCGCAGCCAGCAGCGCCGTTGCCGCCGCATCGGCGCGAGTGGGGTCGGTGTGCAGCACCACGCTCAGGCGGGCGCCGGTCTCGGGCTGTCCCGAGAACGGGTTCAGCACATGCGGCCAGCGTTCTCCCGCGGGGCTTTCGCGGTACTTGGCGTAGCGGCCTGAGGTCATGAGCGCTTCGCCATCATCCAGAGCAACGCCGCCCAATACACCGCCCTCGCCGTCGATCACGCCGACGCGCCATGACTGGCCGCCGTTGTTGCCCAAGGCCAAGACGTCGCCACCCAAGTTCAGCAATGCATTCGAAATGCCCGCCGCTTGCAAGGCTGCAGAGCCTTCATCCAGCGCTTCGCCTTCGGCGATGGCGTTGAAGTCGAGTTGCAGTGCGCGGTTCTCGGTACGGCAATGCCATTCCGCGTCGCAATGAAGCTGCCTCAGCGAGTCGTGCTGTGCCGCCCACGCATCGCGCTCGGTCTGCGAAGGCGCGGGTGTGCGCACCGGGTAGTCGCTGTTATGAAACCCCCACATCGCCACCAATCGGCCAATGCCGGGGTCGAACCAGCCTTGGCTATCCGCCTGGAGGGCGGTGCTTTTCGACAACAGGCTGCGTAGAGCAGGCGGTGCAAGCGCTTCGCCTTTAGCGTGCAATGCACGATTGAACTCCGTCAGCGTCGAAGGCTGCCATGCGTGCCAGTCATGCTCGCGTTGCTGCCAGAGCGACGCCACGATACGCGCCGCTTCGGTGCGATCGGATTCGCCTGTGTCTGCGGGAAGTGTGAGCTCGGCTTGGCTACCGAACACGCTCCACGTTTCGTGCTGTGTTGTACTCGAATCGCAAGCCGAGAGCAGCAGCGCCAACGCAACCGCCAGCGCGCAGGGCCACGCGTGTTTCAGACGTAGTCGCTTCCGGGTTGTTCGACCCATTGGCGAATGTTCTGCAGAGAGTTCGCGGCCACGTCGATAAAGCGAAAGCCAGCCCACACTTGGCCGGGTGCTGCAGCATCGTCTTGCCACAGCTCATGCGCACCCACTTCCACTTCCAAGGGCCGCCCGCCACCCAGCGGCAGGTCGAAGCGCAATTGAAACAGCGCATCGGCGCAGGGTGCAGTGCCCAGAATCAGTAGTACTCCCGATTCCGAAAGGTTGCCGATTTTGCCGATAACTTGCTCAGTCATCGAGTCGATCACCGAGATATCCATCGGGGCGCGGCGACGCTTGGCGCGGCGATATTCGCTGGCGGGGCTCATGCCGTTACCTCCTTCGGTGCCGAGTTGCCGAACCCCGACAGGGACTTCACCACGGCATTCCATGCGCGGTCCAACAGGCTCACCTTGGCTTCCTCTTCAACAAGTCGCGCTTGGCCATTGGCCATTTGGATCGCCAAATGCTCGATCGATTGCTCGCCAATCTTCTGGCCACGATGGTTCACGAACATGGCGGTACCACTCACCGGCGAGAACCAGGACAAGCGGCGGCGCACGCGATCACCTTGTGCGTTGGTCACGAATTCGAACCATGTACCGAAGGCGAGCGTCTTGATCTGCGCCACGCGAGCCATCACTTCGGGCGTGAGTTGTTCCGGTTTCGGCTTCGCGGGTTTCTCAGTCGTGCCCAAACGATTAGCCGACTTCATCCGCATCAGCAGCTCGGTGCGGCTGGCGGCGTCATCGGTCGCGGCTTCTGTTGCAGGAGCAATCAGGCGCTTTGCAATCGCCTCAGATTCAGCCTCGTGGTAACCCACTTGGCGCAGCGAATCGGCGACTTCTTTTTGCAGCGCCGGTGCTTCGGCTTCGTTCGCCGCTGCAGCGCCTGGCTTGGCCAAGCCCACCAACTTTTGCGCGGTATCGAGCTGCTTCTTCCATGCATCCGATTCCTCGCCGCTGCGCAGTGAGGTCAACGCCATCACGTCAGTCCACGCTTGATTCAATAGTGTGCGCGTGAACACAGGCAGCTCGCTGCCCTCGGTGATGGACTTCACTGCATCGGCAGCGCGATCACGCGCTTGCGACAGGCGTTCCTTTCCGCGTGCGGCTTCGACGTGGCGACGCTCCGCCACTTCGGCTTTGCGCGCAATGGTTTGCAAGTGCGACGACAAATCCTTCAGCAAGGCCTCGAACAGCGACATGTC
>JAIXVL010000280.1 GCA_027483045.1 Lysobacteraceae bacterium | reverse complement strand
GCTGAGCCAAAGACGCGGAGCGTCCTGCATGCCAACCCGACTCGCCCAGTTGATCTGCCGGTGTTCGTGGCTTGCCTTGCTGCTCTCGGGGCTGTCGGTCGCCGCAACGCCGTCGTTGCAGCGCATCCAAGGCAAGCCCTTTGCCATTACGCTCGATTGTGGCGTGCCCCACGGGCCGCACGATCAGGTCGTTCGCATTGACGCTCCAGAGGGCGGCTGGCCAGCGTGGTCGCAGTCGGTACTGGTCCTT
Source organism: Lysobacteraceae bacterium (assembly GCA_027483045.1). GTDB lineage: Bacteria > Pseudomonadota > Gammaproteobacteria > Xanthomonadales > Xanthomonadaceae > Silanimonas. Next base: position 3,827 of record JAIXVL010000280.1, on the reverse strand, counting down.
GATGCGCCTCCGGGGCTTGTCACTATTCGGCGTGGCAAAGAGGCTCGCTGTGGCATGACGCATGACGCACGCAGTACCGATAGTCGCTTCCGATCGGGTGTGGGAGCGGTGCTGACGCCGGCGCGTGGCTCCGTCGAGCCGATTTTTGTCTCGGCACCGCCCGATTCCCGCTTGGGCTGGAATCTGACGATTCGCTATGGAGATCCCGCAGCGGTGCAGCGCGAGGACACCATGCGTTTTGCGCTGCGCATCGGCGGCCTCTCGGTGCTGCTGGCGATGTTGTTGTCGTCGCTGCTGGTGTTTGCCAATGCGCGCGACAGAATCGCTGGGTTGTTTGCCTTAGCCACCGCGGCATTTGCCCTGTGGATTGCCTTGCGCAGCGGACTGGCCGCTTGGCCTAGACCGTGGTTGCCCAGTGGCTCGGTCATGAATGTGGCCTTGGTATGGCTGCCGCCGTTCGTGGTGGGTGTGCATTGGTATGTGAGCTTGGCGTACGCGCGCTGCGACCGGGTGTTCCCGCGCATCTACGGCACCCGCCACTGGGTGCTTTTGGCCGCGGCCGTGCTGGCGCTCGCAAGCACGTTCAGTGGTGACTTGGTCGACCTATTCGCCGTGTGGCGGCTCATTGCTTTAGCCGTGGTGCTTGGCTCGGTGGCACTAATGTTGGTCTTGTGGCGCGAACGCCAGCAGGGTGCGAAGGCGGTTCTGATCGCCGTTCTGCCTCCCTTGCTGGTGCTGGGGCCGCTTTACGGCGAGGTACTGCGTGCATGGCGCTCGGAGGCCTTGCTCGTTGCCGCCGCGTGGTACGCCGTGACCATGACCATTGCGATGTCCTTGCGAATGGGCGCTCTGCGCCGTCAGCGAGACCGACTGAAAGCCCTCGCCGAGCGCGACCCCCTGACGGGTTTGCCCAACCGCCGCGCCATGGCGGCCACGTTGCCGCGGCGTGTGCACGAAGCAAAGGCCCAGCAACGCCCCTTGTCGCTCGTGTTTGTGGATCTCGACTGCTTCAAGGCCATCAACGACACGCACGGCCATGGCGTGGGCGATCAGGTGTTGGTGGAGGCTGCCCTGCGCCTGGCCTCGCAATTGCGCGGTGGCGAGATGGCGGCGCGGCATGGCGGCGAAGAGTTTCTGATCATGCTTCCGGGAGCTTCGGCGGATCAGGCCAAAGGCCTTGCCGAGCGCCTGCGGCGCGCAATCGCTGATCCCGCGATGATCACTTCGGTGGGCCCCTTATCGGTCACGGCCAGCTTCGGCGTGGCTTCGCTTGAAGACCTCGACCATGTGCGCGGAAGCGTGGCTGAAGCCTTGGTCGCAAAGGCCGATGCGGCGATGTACCGCGCCAAGCAGGCTGGGCGAAACCGGGTGGAGCGCTAACGTTTGGCGCGCCCTGCAATGGCGACGCCCAGCAGCACCACGGCGCCGCCCGCCAACATGGCCAGCGTGATCCGCTCGGAAAGAAACAGAGCGCCCCAGCTCACGCCGAACACCGGTGCGAGGTAAGTCACCATCGTGGCTTTGGTGGAGCCCACGCGGGCGATCAGGCCGAAGTAGATGAGGTAGGCGATGCCGGTGCACAGCACGCCCAGCACGGCAACGCAGGCGAGGGCGGTCCAAGACGGCGTACTGGTGGGCCAAGTCGCCAGCGCAGGTCCCAATAACCACAGGCTGCTCAATACCTGGCTTCCAAAGGCCAGCCCCAGCGCAGAAACACCGGGGAAGCCCGTTCGCGCATAGTGAGCGGCGTGGCCGTAGAAAGCCGTGGCCAACAGGCCGGCCAGCACAGGCAGTAACGCGGCGTGACCGACGTCGTGCAGTTTGCCGGCCACCAGAATGCCCACGCCCAAGAAACCCACGGCAAGCCCGGCCCACATTTGCCGCCCGGTGGCTAGGCCAAACAGCAGGGTTCCAATGACCGCGCCCCACAGCGGGGTGGTGGCGTTCAACAGCGCGCCATAACCGGCAGTCAGATGAATGGTGGCGTAGGTCAGCAGCAGAAACGGTGCGGCGGTATTGGTGAATGCCAACAGCCCCATCTTTCGCCAGCGCCCTGAAAAAGCTGGGGTTTCGCGGCGGCTAGCCATCAAAACGCCGAGGAAAAGGGCGGCCACGGTTACGCGCATCCACGCCAAGGGCGCGGCTCCCAGTTCCGGGCCGGCAATGCGCATGAACAGGAAGGAGCTGCCCCAAATGGCCGCCAGCAGGACCAACAGGAGAGAATCGCGGAGCGTCATGACATGGCCTAGTCAGGTGAACGGTGATTATCGCCGCTGAGCCGCGCCTAAGGCGCTCCGAATATTGCGTTGTCCTGTGTTTGCACCCTGACGCGGCCGCACTCTTACTTCATGAAGGTCCCCAATGCGCTTGTCTGACTTGACCCCGCACATCACCTTGACCCTCGGCTTGTTGGCTATTGGTCCGACGCAGGCCCAAGACCAGCACGCGCACGTTCATGGTCTTGCGCAACTCAACCTTGCGGTTGAGGGCAACGCCGTTTCGATGGAGCTGACGGCGACGGCTTACGACCTCGTGGGTTTTGAGCGCGCGCCGCGCGACGATGCAGAGCGCGCCCGCATCGCCGATGCGCGAAGGAGCTTGCTCGACCACGCGACTCTTTGGCAGTTCAACGCTGCAGCGGGCTGTGTGGCTGAAGCGCCGGTGCTCGCCGTACCCGGTGCTGGAAACCACGATCATGACCACGACCACGACGGGCACGATCACGAAGGGCACTCCGATTGGCAGGCGAGTTACCGCTTCCAGTGCCAGAATCCGGCGGCACTGCGCGCCATCGATGTGGGTGCCTTCAAGCGCTTCCCCAGCTTGGAAACGATCGACGTGCAGCTCCTGACCGCGAACGGTGCAACGGCCGTGACGGTCCTTTCGGCGAACCCGCGCATTACGCTGGCCCCATGAATCAAGCAGCACTCGAGGTTTCTGATCTTCGCTTCCAGTGGCCGAAGGGCCGCTGGACACTGGATCTGCCCGCACTTCGTTTGGAGGCCGGCGAACGACTCTTTTTGTTCGGCCCGAGCGGTACCGGCAAAAGCACCCTGCTCAATCTGATTGCCGGCACCTTGCAGCCCACCGCGGGCCAGATTTCTGTGGCCGGCAAGACGCTTTCGACTGCATCTGGTCCCGCACGCGACCGTTTGCGTGCCGACCACATGGGCATCGTGTTTCAGCAGTTCAATCTGCTGCCTTTTCTGTCTTTGATCGACAACGTGACCTTGCCCTGCCGTTTTTCAGCGAAGCGGCGCAAGGCCGCTGTCGCGCGATTTGGCAGCTTGGATGCAGCAGCAAGGCATTACCTCTCAGCGCTTGGCTTGGATGATTCTGCTTTGGCGTCTCGTCGTGTGATTGAGCTTTCCGTCGGTCAGCAGCAGCGCGTGGCCGCAGCGCGTGCACTGATCGGCGAGCCCGAGTTGGTGTTGTGCGATGAGCCCACGTCAGCACTCGATGCGAAGAATCGTGACCAGTTCGTGTCCTTGCTGTTCACGGAGTGCGAGGCAGCGAAAACCGCCTTGCTGTTCGTCAGTCACGACCTGTCCTTGGCCGAGCGATTCCAGCGCCGGCAATCCCTGGCTGAATTGGCTGAGGTGCAGTCATGAGCGGCTTGCTGGGATTGGCTTGGGCCAGCTTGAAAAACCGCCGTGCGACGGTGATCTTGACGGTGCTCACGCTTGGGCTCTCGATCTTGCTGTTGCTGGGCATCGAGCGCGTGCGGCAAGAGGCGCGAGATTCCTTCCTGCGCTCGGTGGCGGGCACCGACCTCATCGTCGGCGCTCGCTCGCATCCAGTGCAGCTGCTTCTGTATTCGGTGTTTC
>JAIXVL010000242.1 GCA_027483045.1 Lysobacteraceae bacterium | reverse complement strand
GTGCGCAGCGTTTGCGGGTTGCCGTTGGGCCAAACCTTCACGCCGCGGTTGGTGATGAGGGCGAGGCGGAATTCCGGGCCTGCGAGCGGGGCCAAGGCCGCGCCCAGTTCTTCGGCATTGCGATCGGCGCTGTCCCAGTTCACGAATACATCCACGCCGACCAGAGTTTTCTTCGCCGGCACGTGCGGCGGAATGCTCACATCGGGATGCACCAGTGATTCCGGTTCGTTCTCCGGGTAGTCGACAGCCGCCATCTTCTGAGGCTTTTGGCCCAAACGGGCAATGACGGCTTCAGCGAATTCCTTGGTGCCCACTTTCTTCTTGCTGATGTCGGTGCGGAAGATGTCGGCGGTGTGCAGGCCTTCTTCCAGAACGCAGAGCCACGCGTTGTGGATGTCGGTGGCGGGCTTTGCGCGACCCAAGTGCACCAACATCATCACCGACGAAAGCAACAGGCCCGAGGGATTGGCGATGTCCATGCCGGCGATGTCCGGCGCCGAACCATGCACGGCTTCGAACATGGCGCAGTCGTGGCCAATGTTGGAAGAACCCGCCAAGCCGATGGAACCGGCCACTTCGGCGGCCACGTCGGAAAGGATGTCGCCGTAAAGATTGAGCGTGACCACCACGTCGAAATCACTCGGACGGCTGGCCATGCGCGCCGTGCCTATGTCGATGATCATGTGGTTGGTGGCGATTTCCGGATACTGCGGTGCGATCTCATCGAAGACCTTGTGAAACAGGCCGTCGGTGAGCTTCATGATGTTGTCTTTCGACATGCAGGTGACTTTCTTGCGGCCGTGCGCGCGGGCGTACTCGAAGGCGTAGCGCACGATGCGCTCACAGCCGGGGCGCGTGATCAGCTTGAGGCACTGGTAGACCTCGTCGCTCTGGCGGTGCTCGATACCGGCATAAGTGTCTTCTTCGTTTTCGCGAACAATCACCACGTCCATCTTCGGCTGCAGGGCCGTGACGTAGGGGTGGTAGGACACGCAGGGGCGCAGATTTGCGTAAAGACCAAGCGTCTTGCGCATCGTCACATTCACGCTTTTGTAGCCGCCGCCTTGCGGTGTGGTGATCGGCCCCTTCAAGATGACCTTGTGCGCATCAATCGCTTGCCATGTGTCATCACCGATGCCGGCCATTTGACCGCGCTCATAAGCCTTGAGCCCCACGGTGACATGATGGAAGCTGAGCGCTGGGTCGGCGGCCTTCAAGATGGCGAGGGTGGCCTCCATGATTTCAGGGCCAATGCCGTCGCCGGCGGCCACGGGCAAGGTAAGTGCGGGAAGCGCAGCGGGAAGGTAGCTCTGGCGAGGATCAGCAAGGACGGCAGACATGGGCAAACTCCAATACGCGAATAAAATGTCGTGAATATTAAAGCGCGAGTAGAAATGCCTGTCAAGAGTGTCGCTAAATCTGTACCAAAATCGAAGGTCCGGGCGAAGACAGAACCGTTGAAGAAGACCGCATCTGCCGAACCAACGGAGGCCACATGGACGTTCTTGAGCAACCACACACATGTGCTGGTGTGTCTTGCGGCCAATGCCGAACAGACCTTGCGTGACGTGTCTTTGCAGGTGGGCATTACCGAGCGCGCCGTGCAACGCATCGTTGCTGACCTTGAGACGGCCGGCGTCTTGACGCGTGAGCGCGATGGTCGCCGCAACCGTTACGCGCTCGATCTCGACGTGCATTTGCGCCACGCCCTTGAGCGCCACTGCCGTATCGGCGACATTCTTCGCTTGGTGATCGGGAAGCAAACCCTCGGCACATGAACCGGTCGGACGTCACAAGCAACGCGACAGAAGGGACGCGCCACGGGGTGCTGCGCTGGCCCGGGTGCGAGCTCGATCTGCGCACGGCTGCCATTCGCGTTGGCGGCGTGCCTTTGGAGCTGGATCGCTCGTCGTATGAGGTGCTGCTGGCGCTGCTGTTGCGCGCGGGCCAAGTGCTTGGGAAAGACGAGTTGCTCGAGGCTGCTTGGCCGGGGCGCGTTGTTTCCGAGAATTCACTGGCGAAGGCCATCAGCCGCCTGCGCAAAGAACTGGGTGACTTGGCGGGCGCGCCACTGCAGTCGGTGCACGGCTATGGCTATCGCTGGGCGGGCGAAGTGCAGTGGATCGAGGCTGAAGCGGTCGCGGGGCCGAGCACGCCAGTCAACGAAACACAGTGGGTCGGGCAGGCTGTTCCTGAGCGCACCGGCTGGCGTTTCACGCGTTTGCTGGGTCGCGGCGCGCACAGCGTGGTGGTGCTTGCTGAGTCGGATGCGGGGCTTCCTCCGCGCGCCATCAAGTTGGGCATCGGCGAGCTGGGCTTGGCGCATGTCCGGCGCGAGGTCGCCCTTCACCGATACCTTGCGGCTTTGGGACATAGCGTGCCTGGGTTGGCGCCGGCGCTCGGTTGGCAATTGGATTCGCCGCCGGTATTCGTGGAGTACCGCTACTTTGAGGAAGGCGATCTCGGGCGCTGGATGACATCGCGCGGCGATCTATCCGGCCTGCCACTGCGGCACCGCTTATGCCTCGTAGCGCAGATTGCTGAAAGCCTTGCCGAGCTGCACGCGGCGGGTGTGGTGCATCAAGATTTGAAGCCGGGCAACGTGTTCGTCACGGCTGATTCGACCCGGCCTGAAGGTTGGCGCATGTGGCTTGCCGATCTGGGCGGCGGGCACGCCACGCCTTTGCCGCAAACCTTGGGTGTGCTGGCTGATTTCGAAGCTTTGGAGCCGCTGTCGCCTTCCGATACGGGGCGTGCCGGTTCGGCCATGTACTGCGCCCCTGAAGTCTTGGCCGGCGAGCACCCCACGCAGCGCAGCGATGTGTTCGCGCTAGGTGTGCTGCTTTACCAGATGGTTGTGGGCGATTTGCGCCGCCCCTTGGTTCCAGGATGGGAGGCCGACATTGAAGACCCGGTGCTCCGCGAGGACATTCGTGGTGCCGCGGCCTTGCGCGCGAATGAGCGCCTCGTTTCTGCGGGCCAGCTTGCTAGCCATTTGCGCACTTTGGATGAGCGGCGTTTGGCTCACCAGGAGGCCCAGCAGGAAGGCGAGCGTCAACGCGCTGCAGACCTGCGTTTCCAAACGCAGCGGCGGCGTCTGCGGGTGGTGCTTGCGGCCGCTGTGGCCTTGATGGTGGGTTTGGGCGTCGCGATCTGGGCAGGTCTGGTGGCCGTTGATGCACAGCGCGCCGAAGAACAGCGTCGCGTGGAGGCCCAGGCGGTGTTGGGGTTCCTGACCGGCGACATGCTGACGCGCGCTGATCCCTACGCCGGCGGTAATCGTGATGTGAGTCTGCGCGGTGCCTTGGATGCCGCTGCAGGAAAGATCGATGAGCGGCTCGATGGCAAGCCCGAGGCCGCTGCGGCGGTGCACGACGCCGTGGCCAAGGCCTACAACGGCTGGGGCGAGTACGCGAAGGCGGCTTGGCATCAAGAAAAAGCAATCGTGGCTTGGCAACTCGCTGCCAGCCCAGAAAAGCCTTTTGACGCCGCTCCGCACTACCGTCAGCTTTGCCAGCTCGAGCGTTTGGCCGGCAACTTGTCGTCTGCGCACAAGGCTTGCGATCAGGCGGCGGAGGCCGACCGTCTGGTGCTGGGCGCGGTTTCCGATGCCAGCGTGGTCGCCGCCGCGAAGTTGAGCTACGAAGATGGCCGCTGTGGCGAGGTGATTGATGCCTTGGCGCCCATCCTGGCCAGTCCGGGGCGTCGAGTGGACATGCCGCCTGGTTCGGAAGCGGATGCGCTTTGGTTCACTGGCCTGTGCCTGAGTCGCCAATCGCAGGATGCGGCGGCTCTGGATGTGTTTCGCGAGCTCATTCGCTTGCAGGAAGGCGTACTGGGCCCAGATGACCCGGCGACCGCTTGGGCTTACGCCGATTTCTCGCTGGCATTGGCGAGTGCTGGCCGCTTTGCGGAAGCGAAGGCCGCGGTGGATCGGCTTCAGCAAATCTTTGATCGCCGTTTGGGCTCAGGCCACGCGGATGCTTGGGCGGTGCCTTTCCGTCGCGGTGTGATTGCGGAAGGTGAGAACCAAACGGATGAAGCCATTGCCCAGTTCCGCTTGGCGTATGACGGCTGGCGAGCCACTTTGGGTGAGCAGCATTCATCTACTTTGGAAGTGGGCACTGCCCTGTCGCTTGCATTGGCGCGCGCTGGTCGGGCGGGGGAGGCGGCAGCCTTGCTGGCACGCCAGCAATTGGCCGCCACTGAGTTGGTCAACGAGCGGCAGGCCAAGGCCCCCGATTTTCACGAGGCTTGGGCGGAGACCCTGCTGCTGATCAATCGTAAGGAAGACGCCGCGGCCCAACTCGAACTCTTTCGCAAGACTGCGGCCAATACCCTGCCGGCCGACCACCCACGCATGGCGCTGGCCGAGTGTTTGACCAGCCGGATCGCCGTGAGTGAGGAGCGCATGCTGGATGCTGGAACGGCCTTGGCGGCCTGTCGCGCCGGCTTGGCGCGTTTAGGACCTGCGGACTACCGACGCAGAGGTTTGGCCGAAGCCGAGCGCATCCTGGACGAGGCCGCGCGCTAATCCGCGAGGGTTTCAGAAGTTTTCAGAATTCATCACGCTTGAGGAAAGCATCGATCGAAGCAGATGGGCATCTTGACCTTGCCCCGGGCTTCGCAACGGTGATTGCCGAACCAGATTGGGTTCGGAAGGCAAGGATGCCAGCAGGGACGCCAACGCCATTGCGTTGCGCCCGGGGCGTGACTTCAGGACGGAGTCACAGGAGTTTCAGGGGTTCAGATGACCACGAAGGCGCCGGTTTGGAACCGGTGCCTTTGCTTTTTTCAGGGCCCCGAGCTGGATACCAGCGTCGGTGGGCGGCGGGGGGCGAGTGCCTTCTCTGCGGCGGCGGCCAGGGCGAGAAGCTCGCCTTCCGAATAGGCTGGGCCCAGCAGGCTGATCCCCACCGGTAGTCCGCCCACATCGCCCATAGGCAGGGTGATGCTGGGTGTGCCCGCCACCGCAGCTGCGCCGTAGCCCGCCCCGCTGAAGTGATCACCGAGAACATGATCGGTTAGCCAAGCCGGGCCGGTGGTGGGTGCAAGGAGGGCGTCCAGTTGTTGCTCACGCAACACCTTCAGCACGCCTTCCTCGCCGGCAAGACGTTTCGCGTTCGCTCGTGCCTTTAGGTAGGCCGCGTCAGTCAACGGACCCTTGGCCTGCGCCTGCTCAAACAGCTCCTGACCGAAGATTGGCATCGCGCGCGAGGCGTTCTCGGTATTCCATGCGATCAGCCCCTCAAGCGAGGTGACCGGTGCCGCGCCCGCTTCGAGGTAGCGATTCAGCCCATCCTTGAACTCGTAGAGCAGCACGGTGAACTCGTCTTGGCCCCATTGCCCCCAAGTGGGCACTTCGACATCCACCAGCACCGCCCCAGCCTTGCGCAGAGCCTGCAGGGCCCCTTCAGCGCGCGCATCCAGCTCCGGGTGATAGCCCATGGCTTGGCGAAGCACCCCGAGGCGCTTGCCTTGCAGACTGGCTGTGCTCAAGCCTGCGGCGTAGTCGTTTGGACCGACTTCCGCAAACGCGGCGGAGGCGGGGTCTGTGGGGTCGACGGCAGCAAGCGCGTTCATGAGCGCGGCGGCGTCGGCCACGCTACGCGCCATGGGGCCTGCTGTGTCTTGCGAGATGGAGATCGGAACGATGCCGCTGCGGCTCACGGTGCCCACGGTCGGCTTGAGGCCCACCAAGCCGTTCACCGCGGAAGGGCAAAGAATGCTGCCGTCAGTTTCGGTGCCCACGCCCACGGTGGCCAAGCTGGCTGCAATGGCTGCGCCCGTTCCTGAGCTGGAGCCGCAGGGGTTGCGGTCAAGCGCATAGGGATTGCGCGTTTGTCCGCCGGCACTGCTCCAGCCCGACGTTGAGCGGGTGGAGCGAAAGTTCGCCCATTCACTCAGATTGGTTTTTCCAAGAATCACAGTGCCGGCAGCGCGAAGGCGTTGCACGAGGAACGCGTCGGTCTTGGGGATGTGGCTTGCAAGTGCAAGCGAACCTGCCGTGGTGGGCATGCCGGCCACATCGATGTTGTCCTTGATGAGCACGGGAATGCCATGCAGCGGCCCGCGCACCCGGCCAGAGGCTCTCTCAGCGTCAAGAACGGCGGCGTCGCTAGCGGCGAGCGGATTGAGCGCGATGACTGCGTTGAGCGTGGGGCCGGCGTCATCGATGGTCGCGATGCGGGCGAGATAGGCCTCGACCAGTTGCGCGCTGCTGAAACGCCCCGCGGTCATGTCGGCCTGTGCATCTGCGACCGAGAGTTCCACCACATCCACTACTGCCGTGGACTGCGCCGTGGGGGTGAGGTCTGTCGACGCGGAGGGTGGTGTGGGTGCGCTGCAGGCCGTGACGCCGAGCAACAGCGCGACACCAAGGCCGGTGGGTGCAAGAGGGCTGGGTCTGCGCATGGCGGTTTCCACGATGGGAGCGCCTGATCGTAGAACTTGGCGACCGCAAGCAACAGCGCGCTCTAGGCCGCTAGCTGCGAAGAAGATCCCAAGCCAGCTTGGCGATGAGTGCTCCCACGACGCCGAGAAACACATAGCGCACGAAACGCTGGCCTTGTCGCAAGGCCAAGTGGCTGCCGATGTAGCTGCCCACCATGTTGCCGATGATCAGCGGCACGGCGAGCACCCAGATGACAAAGCCGCCCAGCGCCAGCACGGTCCAGGAGCTGAGGTCGGCGGCGACATTGGCTGCCTTCGAAACGCCCGAGGACTTCAGAAAATCCAGGCCAAGCACACTCACGAACGCGAACACCATCAACGTGCCGGTACCGGGGCCGATCAAGCCGTTGTAAAAGCCGCAGGCGGCACCGACCGCCGTGGCGGCGAGCGCTTCCTTTTCGAGCGGGAATCGTCGCGATTCTGTCTGACCAAAGTCTTTGCGGAATGCGGTGTAGATGGCCAGCACCACGCAAAGGGACAAGACCGTCCACTTCAGGAATTCGGGATCAAGACGCTTGGCGAACTGAACACCGGCAGCGGATGCGACGAGTGCGCCCACACAGGCAGGCACCACGACCTTTTTCTCAACCGGCACCTTGCGTAGGTAGTTCCATGCCGCAACCGACGTACCGAAGATGGAACTCGTACGTTGCGTGCCGATGGTTTGCAGAATCGCAAGACCCGGATGCAGGTTCAGCATGGCCGGCGTCAGGATGAGCCCACCGCCACCCACGATGCTGTCGAGCAGTCCCGCAGCCAATCCGGCCAGCGCGGTCAGCGCCAAGAGTTCCGGGCTGAGTTCAAACACCCCCGGTTAGCCCGCGCGCTCGCCAGCGTGGGCAGAGACCCACGCCATTGCGGTCGCGGCCGCATACGGCAGTGCTTGCGCCAAAAGCACGAACTGCCAAAGGCGCGATTCGATTTCGGTGCTGCCTGCGGCAAAGCCAATGGCGATGGCGCCCAAGGTGAGCGCGAGCAGCATGCCGAACTCTTCGCGCACGGCATGGATGGGGCCTGGCTGCTTGCGCAAGCGTCGCTTCTTTGCGGTACGAGTGAAGGGGTGTTCCCTGGCCACCAACCCGCGCAGCACGCCACGCGCAATCGCATGCGAGAGCGCCATGCTGGCCAGTGCTGCACCCCACACATCGCGCCACGAGCAAGGCACCAATTCTCGATATAGCACGATGCCGAACGCGGCTTTGGCGATGAAGAAGCCGATGACCGGAATCAGGAACAGCGCATGCGGAAGGCTGAATGCGCCGGGGAACCACAACAGGCCCACCGTCCACGCCACCGCAAGCAACGAGAAACCCAAATGCAACGTGTCGGCAAACCAGCCGAACCAGCCGGTGAGGAAGTGATAGCGCTGCCCGCTGCTCAGGCGATAGCCAGCCAGTAGTTCGCCCAAATGCGCGCGCAGAATCTGCATGGCGCCGAAGGCCCAGCGGAAACGTTGTGACTTGAAGGCCGCGAAGTCGGCGGGCGTCACGCCTCGCCCATACACCTCATCGACATACACGGTGGTGAAGCCTTCTTCCATCACGCGAAGTCCAAGCTCGGCGTCTTCGCAGATGCACCATTCCGACCAGCGCAAGCGCTGCAACAGACTGGCGCGAATCATCGTCATCGTGCCGTGCTGGATGATCGCGTCGCGCTCATTCCGGTGATGCATGCCAATGCGGAAGAAACCCTCGTACTCCCAATTGGTCATGCGCCGGAACGCGTTGCCTTCGAACTCGCGATGGGCCTGCGGTGCTTGCACCACTCCCACCTTCGGATCGGCGAAGTGCCCGACCAGATCTTTGAGCCAGTGGGGTTCAACGACGTAATCGCTATCGATGACCGCAATCACCTGCGCATCGGCATGGGTTTCCTGCAGTCCAAAATTCAGTGCGCCCGCCTTGAAGCCGGGCCAGGGGCGCAGATGAAAGAAGCGGAAGCGCGCGCCAAGCTGCTCGCAATAATCCCGCACGGGCATCCACACGGCGTCGTCGGCGGTGTTGTTGTCGAGCACCAACACTTCGAAGTCCGGATAGTCCAAGGCCGCCAAACTGTCCAAAGTTTGGATGACCATCTCGGGCGGCTCGTTGTGGCATGCCAAGTGGATCGACACCTTGGGCGGCTTGCCTGAAACGCTGGCGAGAGGATGAAAGCGACGACGCCAATCCGGCTGCGCTAGTGCTTCCACAAACTCGAAGCCGTGAATGAGCAGGATCGAGAGCATGGCCAGCTGTGCGGGCACCAGCACTGCAAACATGGCCCAGTCCGCAGGGCCCAAATAGAACTCCAGCGGCAAGGCCAACGACCAGACGAGCGTCGAGGCGCCCGCCTGCAGCAGCACAAGGAAAAACACGCGGCCCCACAGGGCGAAACGCGCAAAGCGCCGTGCCCACCAGAGCATGGGCAGCAGTGCCAAGAGCGATGCAGCCAGGGCCTTGATCCACCAGGTGGCGTCTTCTTCAACGGGGCCCGTCAATGGGTACTTGCTCACGCGGTCGGCGTCGAACAAGCCCCAGTAGGCTTCAACGCGTCCACCTGTGGCTTCCTTCCACGGCTGGTCGAACGCTTCCATCACGTAGTAGTCGAGATTGCGTTCCGCAGCAGCGCGAAAGAAATCGCGCATGAACAAAGCTGCGTCGCTCGTGGATGCATTCGATGCCTTGAAGCGATCGCCATCAGTGGGCCAGCCCACTTCGGCGATCACCACCGGTTTTCCGGGGAAGCGCTTTTGCACGAGCTCGTATTTGTGCAGTACATCACCCACGGCGCGGTCGCGACGGATGCCTTCCCAATAGGGCAGCAAGTGGATGGTGATGTAGTCCACGTGCTCGGCCAGCTCGGGATACTTGATCCACACGTGCCAAGGCTCGGCCGTCGATACCGGCTTGTCGAGCGCTTCACGCGCACGATCGAGGTACACCGCAATTTGCGCGGGCGTGAGATCGCCTCGCAATACAGCTTCGTTGCCAACAATCACCCGCTCAATGGCGGGGTAGTGTTTGGCTTGTGCAATCAAGGCTTCGAGCTCGCGCTCGTTGTTGTCGCGACGCCGATCCAGCCAAGCGCCTGCCGTTAGCTTCAGCCCATGCTTTTCGGCAAGCGCTGGCAGCGCAGGTTTTTCCGAAGAGGTGTAGCTGCGAACGCGCGGCGTTTGCTGTGCGAGCAAGGCCAGATCGCTGTCGATCTCGGCGTCACTCGGGAAGCTCTGATCAAGCGGGCTTTGGTCGCGCTGGTAGGCCGAGAACGCAAAGCCATGCACTGGCTCAGACCAATCGGGCGGCGACACCGGGCGGTTCAGGGCCGCCCACAAGGCCAAGTTCAGCAACGCAACACTCAGCGCCAAACCCAAGGCCTTTGCAGCCTTCGCCCAAGCGCCAAGAGCGTGTTCGGCTCTTGGCGCGTCGGTGCTATCGCTCGGCGATGAGGGTTCCCGCATAGCGGAGTCTTTGGCTCAAGTGAGTGCGCTAACTCTGAAGCAAAATCAGCTGCGCGATGCGCGCTTGCGATCGCTCTCGGTCAGCAGCTTCTTGCGAAGGCGGATTTCCTTCGGCGTGATCTCGACCAGCTCGTCGTCGTCGATGAAGTCCAGCGCCTGCTCGAGCGTGTACTTGATCGCCGGCGTGAGCTGGATCGCGTCATCCTTGCCCGAGGCGCGCATGTTGGTCAGCGGCTTGGTGCGGATGGCGTTGACCGTCAGGTCGTTGTCCTTCGAGTGGATGCCGACCAGCTGGCCTTCGTACACCTGATCGCCTTCGGCGGCGAACAGCTTGCCGCGCTCTTGCAGCGGGCCGAGCGAATACGCCGGGGTCGCGCCCGGGGCAT
>JAIXVL010000182.1 GCA_027483045.1 Lysobacteraceae bacterium | reverse complement strand
CCGGTGTGCAGCTGGGCGACAACACGCGTTTGGTCGCCGAGTTCGCTCGCAGTCGCGGCGAGGTCAATACCAACCCGATTAACCAATACCTGACGCCTGCTTTGGATGGCGTGAGTGGCCGCATTGAAGGCGATGCATGGCGTGTGGAGCTGGATCACGACGGCGAGCGCCTTGATGCGCGCCTGTTTGCGGGCCAGTCCGATCCGGCCTTCAACAACGCTGCCGCCCCCTTGTACGGCGGCCGTGGCGAGTATTCGGCGCGATTGGGCTGGGCCGCGACGAAGACGGTTGAGCTCTACGCCGAAGGCCTGCGCAGCACCGATCGCAATCCGCAGGGCGGCGAGCGTGAAGGCCTAGGCGCAGGACTGCGCTGGACGGCGACCCAGCGTCTCACGCTCGACTTGGGCGCGCGCCGCATGGACGAAACCGTCGGTCGCTACTCTGCGTTCTCGCCTGCGTCGCCGTTCGGTGATCGCTTTGGCTTGAGCGGCAGCGTGGGCAGCGGCAGTGCGGGCGGTGCGCTTGGCTTCGGCCAACAGGCACTCGATCCGCTCACCGGCTTGCCGCTGATTTACAACGGCGTGGGCCAGTCACCAATGAGCGATTTGCCCATTGGTACGCGCTTGGACAGCACCACATTGCGTTTGGGTGCTGGCTTCCGTGCGACCGAGCGCTTGATGATTGGCGGTGAAGTCGAAACCGATATCGCCGGCGAAGAACGCCAGCGTGCAGCATTCGGAATCGACTACCAGTTGCGTGAGCGCCAGCGTGTGTATGCACGCGCCGAGCGCGAAACCGGATTGTCGGGTTTGTACGGCATCACAACTGCCGGGCGCGCGGCAAATACCATGGTGTTCGGTGTGGATTCCACGTTCCTGCGTGATACGCAGTTGTTCAACGAGTACCGCCTGCGCGACGCGATCAATGGTCGCGATGTGCAAGCGGCTAGCGGCGTGCGCAATCTGTGGGAGTTGGGCGAAGGCCTGCGTTTGTCGAGCTCGCTGGAGCACGTCAATGTCATCTCCGGTTTGACGGGCGATGCGACCGGTGCAGCCTTGGGCTTGGACTGGACCGCCAATCCGCTGTGGCGCGCATCCTCGCGCGTCGAGTTGCGCCGCACCGAAGACAGCGACCGCACGCCTGGCGACGAAGCCTTCGATACGGCACTTCTGCAGTTCACCGTCGGCCGCAAGATCGACCGCGATTGGACTCTGTTGGCGCGCAATTACACCTTGCGCACCGACTACGCCGCACGCGGCGACGTGTTGCAGAACCGCACGCAGTTCGGTCTGGCCTATCGCGACACCGACACCAATCGCATCAATGCTCTCGCGCGTTACGAGTACAAGCTCGAGAACGACGAGAGTGGCTTGGGTGTCGTTGGCTTCCCGCCGGTGCTCGGTGGCGTGGCACGCGATAGCGTGAAGAGCCGCGCGCATATTGTTTCCGCGCATGCCGACTGGCATCCCAGCCGCCCTTGGTGGTTCACGGGTCGTGTTGCGGCGAAGTGGCAGGACGATCGCTTCACCAGCCCGACCGGCTCTCGCGTGGATAGCGACTTCAACGCGGCGTTGTTCTCCGGTCGCGTGGTGTACGACATCACCGAAAACTGGGACATCGGCCTGCTGGGCGCGACCTTCCGCGGTGATGACGGTGCCAACCAGTTTGCCTATGGCTTCGAAGTGGGGCGTCTGCTTCGCCAAAACCTATGGCTGTCGGCGGGCTACAACGCCACGGGCTTCGAGGGCGATCCCGATCTCTCGCGTTACGAATACACGCAGCAGGGCTTCTACCTGCGCCTGCGCTTCAAGTTTGATGAAGACCTCTTTACCGCCGACCCGTATGCGCCGGCCAATGACTGACGAAGGATTCACGATGCGTTGCATTCTCCCCATCGCCCTGTTGGCTGCTCTGTCGGCAACGTCGGCATCGGCCGAAGCCACTCGCCTTAATGCCGAAGGTGATCGCATCACCGATGACGCGGTGCATGCCGATCACGAGGCTTACGCCGCCGTTCAAGAGCGCATCCACGCCTTGAATGAAGGCGGACGCCCGGTGCGCGATTACCACCTGTCGAAAGCCCAGTGCTGGCTCGATGTGAGCTTCCATGAGTACACGCGCAACGACCGCAGTGCGTTTACTCAAGGTGCTCTCGACGAATCCGTGAAGCTCGTTGCCGCTATGGAAGGCAAGGTTGAGCCGCTTCCCATGGAGACGCCCTTGGTGAATGACGCCGCGCGCCTGCGCCCCGATTTGTGGGAAAAGTTTGCTGGCTTGAAGCAGCATGCCGGCTTCCGCTGCGCGCAGCAGCTCGTTGCTTGCGGCGAAGTGGAATTAGTACACGCGGGCAACGAGTACAACCAGCAACAGTGGCGTCACGCCCGTCCGTATGTGCAGATTGCCGAAGAGAACACGGCTGAAGCCCAGCGTGCCGCCGAAGCCTGCGTTCCGCCGACGCCGGCTTTGCCCGCGCCGGTGACCCTGAGCGCCGACGTGGCCTTCGAGTTTGATCGCCACACGCAGGCGGATGTGCGCAGTTTCGACGCACTGACCGCCGCCCTCGATCGCGCTCGCCAAGAGAAGCTTTCCATCACCGCCATCGAGTTGGTGGGGCATGCCGATCGTCTGGCCGGTCGTGGCGCGGAATACAACCGTTGGCTCTCCGAGCGCCGCGCGGCCACCATCGCGGCATGGCTTGGCACGCAGGGCATTGAAGCGTCTTTGCTGCGTTCCAGCTATCGCGGCGACAGCGAGCAGGTCAAAGCCTGCGAAGGCGTTACACCGCCTTCCGCGCTGCACGAGTGCCTGCTGCCGAATCGTCGTGTCGAAGTGCGCATCACGGCAGTGCCGCAGCGCTGAATGTTGCAAGGAAGCGCAGCCTTGGCTGCGCTTCCATCGGGGCCGCTCTCCGCTTTCTTGATCTGCACTCTGCTTGAACCTAGAGTGCGGGTCCCCCGGAAAGCCAGACCCCCATGTCGAACGATGCCCTGAAGGAAACCGCACTGCGTGTGTCGGTTTTGGTTGACGCTTTGGAGTCGCGCAGCGAGACGGCACTCCGGAGCTTGGAGGCCAGCGCTGGCGCGCTCATTCACACTGCAAGCAGTTTGGGGCAGCAAGGGCAGGCCGCCTCAAGCGCGGCCCTCGCTGCCGCACGGCAACTGGATGCCCAGACAGCGCGCTTGGCTCGCCAACAGCGCTCCATGCTTTGGATCTCGGGTGTGGCGCTTGGTCTAGGCGCAGCCTTGGCAGTAGCCGGCAGCAGTGTGTTCGTCTGGGCGAAATGGCGCGAGTTACAACAAATCGAGTTCGCCCAGAAAATCCACCGGGCTACCGAGTCTGGTGCATTGGCACCGTGCGGTGAGGCGCTGTGTGTTCGCGTGCCCAAGAATCCAACGCGCATGGGCGCGAACGGCGAATACATCGTGGTGGAGTGACATCGCGCTCAACGGGTGAGTCTGCTCAGCCCAGTCGTTGGGCGCGCTTCGGCAGGTGGGCTTTCAGGAACGCCATTTGGTCCGCGAGGATGTGGCGATTCGAGAGAATCAGGTGCTCCACCCAACTCGGGCGGAAGGGCACGGCCAACAAGGGCATTCCCGCTTGTTGCGGCGTTCTGCCGCCCTTTTTCGAATTGCAATGAATGCACGCCGAGACCACGTTTTCCCAGACATCGCGCCCGCCCTTTGAGGTGGGGACCACGTGGTCACGCGTCAGCGGCAGCCGCTTGCCGTCGCTTCCGCAGTACAGGCAGATCCAATGGTCGCGGGCAAACAACGCGGTATTGGTCAGTGCCGGAGTGGGCTCTGCCACGCGCGTGCTGGCATGACCCCGCGCCGCAATGATCGGTGGAATCTCGAGGGTGCTCTGCAGGCCACTCCAGCGATTGAAGCCTCCGTGGATGACCAAGCAGGGATCGCCCAAAGTCCATGCCACGGCTCCGCGCGCGTACAGACACGCCGCGTCCTGCCAGGTCATCCAATTTAGAATGCGGCCGTGGGCATCGAGGCTGAGAAGACGCGGAGGCGGGCCGTTTGGAAACCGCTGGGGGGCAGACGCCCGCGCCAGGGTTGCTCCGACCCCAGCCTGCTCAACTGCCGAATGCGGCAAAGCGGGCTTCATGGACACCAAGCATAGCCCAGTTTTGTGACGCTAGGAGGGCAGGGCAGCGACCTGCGCGCGCGGGCCGCCACCGCTTATTCTTCGCCCTCTTGATTGGAGTTTTGCATGGCCGCTCTTTACCCCGACATTGAACCCTTCGATCACGGCGTGATCGAGCTCGATCAGCGCCACCGCATGTACTACGAGCAATGCGGAAATCCGAACGGCAAACCGGTGGTCATTCTTCATGGCGGCCCGGGCGGTGGCTGTGGCGCCAAGATGCGCCGTTTCCATGACCCCAAGCACTACCGCATCGTGTTGTTCGATCAGCGCGGTGCAGGGCGCTCCACGCCGCACGCTGATCTGGTCGACAACACGACCTGGCATTTGGTGGCGGACATCGAGCGTTTGCGCGAGCACTTGGGCATCGGTGCGTGGCAGGCCTTCGGCGGCAGTTGGGGCTCCACTCTTGCGCTGGCTTATGCGCAAACCCATCCCGATCGCGTGACCGAACTCGTCTTGCGCGGCATCTTCATGCTGCGGCGCTGGGAGCTGGAATGGTTCTACCAAGAAGGCGCGTCGCGGCTGTTCCCTGATGCGTGGGATCACTACCTCGCTCCCATTCCCGCCGTGGAGCGTGGCGACCTCATCTCCGCCTATCACCGACGCCTGACTTCGGACGATGCGGCCACTCGTCTTGCGGCAGCGCGCGCGTGGAGCGTGTGGGAGGGCGCGACCAGCTTCCTTCGCCAAGACCCGGATTTCATGTCGGGGCATGAGGAAGAAGCCTTCGCTCTGGCCTTCGCGCGCATCGAGTCGCATTACTTCGTGAACGGTGGCTTCTTCGAGGTCGACGACCAATTGCTGCGCGACACGCACCATATCCGGCACATCCCCGGCACCATCGTGCACGGTCGCTATGATGTGGTTTGCCCGGTGCAGAACGCGTGGGATCTGAAGAAGGCGTGGCCCGAGGCGAAGTTGGTGATTGCGCCGACATCAGGGCACTCGGCGTTCGAGCCCGAGATTGCGGCTGCACTCGTGGATGCGACCGACGCCTATCGAGGGCGTTGAGCGTCGCGGTCGCGTCTTGCCACTTAAGCGCGCTGAACAGTCAGCGCGCTGGGCTTCCGTCCGGATTGCGATCAACGAACCAAAGGCCCGCCCACAGCTTGGGGTCCATCGAATAGCCTTCTGCCATGCGCGCGCATAACCATTGCGCGGCCTCGGCCACCGGCACTTCATGCACGGTGATGTCTTCTGATTCATCACCACCGCCGGCGTGCACACGCGTGAGGCCTGTGGCGCGGCAGAAGGCGATGCGCTCGGTGCTCATGCCCGAGCTCGTCGGGCCTTCCATCAACACTTCGACATGACTGGCCTGCCAGCCCGTTTCTTCCAGCAGCTCGCGCGCTGCCGCTTTCTCGAGCGTGTCTTCGCCATCGTTATCGCCAACGAGCCCTGCCGGCATTTCGATCGTGCGCTGCTGCAGTGGGACGCGAAACTGTTCCACGAAAACCAGCTTCTGCTCGGGCGTCACGGCCACGATGATTACCGCCATGCCGTCGGCATGCGTGCGCTCTGCAAACTCCCAAGTGCCGCGCTGACGAATGCGCAGCCAACGGCCTTCCCACACGGTATCTGCGGGGCCGGTCAAGGTGTCGTGTCGTGTGCTCGTCATAGCCCGATTCTCGCGCAATCTTGAAGACGCCTACGTGTCATTGGTCCAAAGCGCAGCTGCTCGCAGAGGCGATCGAGCGCTTCAGCATCGTGTGCTCTCCTTTGCGCCGCGTTGAAATCGGCAGGCAAGGGCGCGTCGCAGGCAATGGTGGCCAAGTGCCGTGAAAGCAGCGCGGCTTCGCGGTGTTCGCGCAAGCGGATAGCGTGCTGTGCCGCGCCTCGGAGTTTGAGTAGAGGCACTTCATCGAGCTTGCTCAATAGCGCGTCCATCGAGCCATAAATCGCCAGCAGAGTCGCGGCAGTTTTCGGCCCGATACCGGGAACGCCGGGAATGTTGTCGGTGGCATCACCGGTAAGGCCCAGATAGTCGGCCACCTGATGCGCATGGATGCCGTAGCGTGGCTTCACGCCTTCGCAGTCCCAGCGTTCGTTGCGGGCGAAATCCCATTGCACGTCGCCGGTGTCCAGCAACTGCGCCATGTCCTTATCGGCCGAAATGATGACGACTGCGTGGCCCTCGCGGCGCACTTGCGCAGCAGCAGTGCCAATCAAGTCATCGGCCTCGTAACGCGCATCCGCCAAGACGCTGAGGCCGAGTGCTGCGCCCAAGGCTTTGCAGTGCGCGAACTGACGCTTCAGCTCTTCTGGTGCCGGATCGCGATGGGCCTTGTAAGGCGGGTAGATCTCGTTACGGAAGCACGAATCCAGCGCTTCGTCGAAGGCCAGCGCCAAGCGCCCAGCGCGGGTGCGCTCCACCAAGTCACAGAGGAATCGCGCGAATCCATGCACCGCATTCAAGGGCCAGCCATCGGCATCATTCACATCGATGGGCGTGCCGTGCCAGGCGCGAAAGATGTACAGGCTGGAATCGACCAGATGGACCGGGCCGCTCACGGCGTCCACGCAGAGAGTTTGTCGGCCAAGGCGGGGCGCAAGCGCTCGGGGGCGGCTTCTTTTGCGGTGCCAATGTGGATGAAGCCCAGAAGCTGCTCGTGCTCGGCTAGTCCAAGATCAGCAAGGATCACGCGGTCGTAGGCAGCCCATCCGGTCAGCCACTGCGCGCCAAACCCCATCGTCTGTGCAGCCTGCAGCAAGGCAAAGCACACCGCGCCGCCTGACAGGAGCTGCTCAACGACGGGCACTTTGTGGCCTTCCACCGGTACACCCACCACCGCGATGATCAGCGGCGCGAAGCTGAAGCGCGCGCGGTCCTTTTCAATGGCAGCGCTTGGGGCTGCCGGGTCCAAGGCCAAAGCCCGCGCCACCAGCCGTTCGCCAAGCACATGGCGCGCCTGACCTTCAATGGTGATGAAGCGCCACGGCGCCAGCTTTCCGTGGTCGGGCACCCGAATAGCCGCTTCGAGCAGCGCTTGGCATTGGGCGGGGGTGGGGCCGGGTTCGGTCAGCAGGCGGCTGGGCACCGAGCGGCGTTGCATCAGGGGAAGAAGGGGATCCATAGCCCCAGTGTAGCGACCTCGATAACTTCCTCGCCTAAGTGCAAGATTCATCACGGTTTGCAATTGTTAACACCCTCACTATCCTCATAAGCCCCAATCCCCCTCAGGGCAAGACCATTCGTATATGACGCCCGTGAATCTCCGACCACCGACCCACGACGACCTGCTGCGCTTCTCGCGCCGGGCGGTTGTGGAGGAGCTTTCGTCGCTCGTCATGACCGTGTTCGGCAAGGTCGATGATTGGCTGTTCGATCTGGCGCAGAAGGAAGGCGAAGGCTCTGACCCGTTCGCGCGTTCGCCGCGCCTTGAGGCCATGAATGCCCTGCGCAGCAATCGCGCGATCATCGAGCGGCAGTTTGTGCGCCAGTACGAAGGCCTGTTCGACGAATTGATCGAACCGAAGCAGGTCAGCGCCGACGGCATTCGCCTGAGTTTGGTCGACGAGCAGGAACTTGAGCAGCAGCTGGCCTCTGACCTCATTTCTGAAGCGCTGCAGCGCGGTCACGGCAATGCGCTCGATGCACTGGGCAAGGCACTGGCCAAGATCATGGGTGTTGAAACCCTGACCTCGCGGCAAAACCCCCTCAGCCCGTTCAATTTTGGCCACGCCCTGCACCGCGCCGTGAAAGACGTGGAGTTGCCCAATACGCTGCAAGTGGTGCTCTACAAGTACTACGAGCGCGAGTTGATGCATCGCTTCCCCGCCTTGCTTGAGACCTTGATGCAGCGCTTTGGCGCTGCCGGCTTGGTGCCGCGTGGCGTGGGTGCGGGCGGCGGCATTCGTCCCGCAGGTCTGCGCCCCGGTGGGGCAGGTGCCGCGGCGTCTCCGCGCGCGAATGAACAGCATCAAGATTCGGTTGCGCAGGAACAAGGCGGGCATGGCGGGCACGGCGCTTCGGCTCAGGGCAATCATTCGCAAGAAGACCTAACCGTTTTCAGCCTGCTGCGCGAAATGCTGCGTGCGCTTCGTCCGCAACAGCAGGCCACTGCACAAGGCGGTGATGGGCACCATGCGGCAGTCGGCGAGCGCCGTCCCATGGCCACCAACGAAATGCTGTCAGTGCTGTCGCTGATGCAAACCGAAGTGCCTCCGGCTGTGCTCGAAACCATGGAGCACCATGACGCGTCGCTATCGGTGTTGCTGAAGCGCGATCTGCTGCAGAGCGCGGCGCGCATCGGACTTTCTCCCGATCAGGTGCGCATCCACCCCGATGAAGAAGATGCGGTGGATCTGGTCGGTATGCTGTTTGACGTCCTTTTCGATGAACACGATTTCGAGCAGCGCTCGCGCAATTTGGTGAGTCGCTTGGTGGTGCCGTACATCAAGGTGGCCCTGCTCGATCGCCAGATGTTCATGTACCGCACGCATCCCGCGCGCAAGCTGCTGAATGCCGTCACCGAAGCCTGCGAAGGCAATGGTGGCCAGAGCTCGCAGGAACGCGAAATGCTCGGTAAGGCGGAGCAGATCGTTGACACCTTGGTGTCCGACTTCAACGAAGACGTCGCGATTTTCGAAACTCTCGAGTCGGAACTGCGTTCCTCGCTGGAGCAGCACCAGAAGCGCGTTGAGTTGGCCGAACGTCGTGCTGCGGAAGCACAGCGCGGTCAGGAGCGCTTGGAGCAGGCGCGCACGCAGGCCGGCGGTGAAGTCGCCAGTCGCGTTGATGGCCGTCGCGTGCCCGCCGCTTTGCGTGAGTTCCTGCTGCGCAGCTGGTCGCATCATCTTTCGCTGGTTGCCCTGAAGGAAGGCACCGATTCGGTGGCGTGGAGCGCTGCCTTGGCGTTGGCCGACAAACTGCTCGATCTGCTGCCCGGTGGGCGCGCGGCGGGCGTGGGCTTGTCAACGGCCATGCAGGGTTTGGGCGCCGATCTGGTGGCTGTGTTGGCCAGCTCAGGCGTTCAAGGCGAAACCGCCGACAACGTGATCCGCGCGGTGGCCGACGGCATTGATGCGCAGCGTCGTGGCGACGCCATTGCGGCGCAGCAGTCCGCGGTGGTGCTGCAGGCGGCGCCCGAGCCGCCGCCGCTTCCGCAGCAGCCGCGCCTGAAGGTCGTGGGCGGGACAGACGCGGTGATCACCGACCCCGATGACGTAGAAAAGCTTCGCGAGCTGAAGGTGGGCGAGTGGATCAGTCTGGCGGGTGAAGACGAGAAAATGGCGCCGGCCAAGTTGGCTTGGGTTTCGCCCATTTCGAACCGCCTGATGTTCGTCAACCGCCGCGGCGTGCGCATGTTGGTGGCATCGGTTGAAGAACTGGCAGCTCTCAAGAAGGTCGGCAAGCTCTCAATGCGTGATGCCCAAGGCGGCGCGTTCGAAGACGCCCTGCAGCGCATGGTCGGCAAGCTCAAGCAAGACATCGCCTGAAATTCCGGTCGATGGGAGGGCGCTCTGGCGCCGGGCGCTCTCCCATCGGTCCCGGACTCCGTTAGCATCGGGCTTCACCCGCGAGGACGAAGCCGATGTCGGTCACAGTAGCCTGCTTAAAGGAATCCGCGCCCGGCGAACGGCGCGTGGCCATTACCCCCGAAACCGCAAAGAAGCTGACGGCGCTTGGCGCACGCGTTCTTGTCGAGCGCGATGCCGGTGCGTCTGCCGGGTTCCCCGACGCCAGCTACGCCGATGTGGCCTTCGATAGCGCTGATGCGGTTTTGGCGCAGGCCGACTTGCTGCTTTGCGTGCAGTCGCCCGAAGCGGCCACGCTAAGCCGTCTGAAATCCAGTGCCGCGGTCGTGGGCATGCTCGCGGCCCATGCGCCCGGCGAACGCGAAGCCGCGTTGAACGGACGGCAAGCGACAGCATTTGCGATGGAGAAACTGCCGCGCACCACGCGCGCGCAATCGATGGACGTGCTGAGTTCGCAAGCCGGTATGGCGGGCTACAAGGCAGTGCTTCTGGGTGCGCAGTTGGCGCCGCGCTTCTTCCCCATGCTCAGCACCGCGGCCGGAACCATTCGCCCGTCCAAAGTGCTCGTGGTCGGAGCAGGCGTTGCGGGCTTGCAGGCCATTGCCACCGCGCGTCGCTTGGGTGCGCAGGTCGAGGGCTTCGACGTGCGCCCGGAAACCCGCGAGCAGATTGAATCGCTGGGCGGGCGCTTCCTTGACCTTGGCGTTTCCGCTGCGGGCGAGGGTGGCTATGCGCGCGAACTCAGTGCCGAAGAGCGAGCCCTGCAGCAAGAGCGTTTGGCCCAGCATCTGAAGGGCATCGATGTAGTCGTGTGCACCGCCGCAGTGCCGGGTCGTGCGGCGCCCAAGATCATTAGCACTGCCATGGTGGAAGGCATGAAGCCGGGCAGCGTGGTGGTCGATATGGCGGCCGAGACCGGCGGAAACTGCGCAGTGACGCAGCCCGGACAAACCATTCAGCACGGCGGCGTCACTGTTGCGGGGCCGCTTAATCTTCCCAGCAGCGGCGCTTTCCACGCCAGCGAAATGTACGCGCGCAACCTTCTGAACTTCGTCACCTTGTTCGTGAAGGACGGGGCGATCGCCTTCGATTGGAACGACGAGCTCGTGGCCAAGAGTTGCTGGGTGAAGCCGGCGGCCTAAGGCCGCCTCAAGTCACTCTGATTTTGGCGGCGGCGCCACACCTGGGCCGCCCGCCTCCAGCCAAGCACGACGCTGCTGTGGCGTCAGGCCTTCCCAGGTCTTGCGCATTTCTTCGCGTTGCGCGGGGGGCAGGGCCTGCATGTTCTGCCACACGGCGCGCAGCCTGCCGCGTTGATCTTGATTGGCTTGGCGGTAGCGATCGGCGCCCGTGCGTGCCATGCGCTTTTGTTCGGGACTCAAGCTGGCCCAGAAGCGCGCGCGGTCCAACATGCTCTGCCGCTGCTCTGGTGTTGCGCGCTCCCATCGTTCGCGGATGGGCTCAAGCAAGGCCTCGCGGTCCGCGGGCGTCAGTGTCGACCACTCCAAGTTGGATGGTGCCGCTGCGGCTGGGGCGGCTTGTTGCGCATCCACCGTTCCCGCCAGCGCAAGAAGAATCCAGCCAGCAAGCACAAGCGTTCGCGTGTTGATCGGGTTCACAGGGTTAGTCCTTGTTCGTTTGAATTCGCGGGCATGGCATCAGGCAGATCCGCCGCGGGAGCAGAGGCAAGCCAAAGGTAAAAATCTGCGTCGTTATCGAGTTCGAGCGTGCTTGCTTCGGCCTGCGCAAGTGCCTCGGCGGCTGGCCCGGCTGCGGAGACCTGCGGCGCTTGAGCGTTCGCTGCCACGGTCTGGGGCGGCTTGCCTGCAGGCAAGGCCGGGCTGTCGGCACGAGGAAGCCACAGAGCCAAGGCCAAAGCTGCAGTGACCATGCCGCCCGCGGGCCACCACCAGGGGCTGCGCCGCACCGTGGTGCGCGCCAAGGCCTCGCGCCGACGCGCACGCAGGGCGGTCGCAGTCGGCCCATCAATCGCTTCGACTTCCGCTTCGAAAACGCGTCGCGCCTTCTGCGCCAATTCGTGGTGTTCGTCAGGAGGGAAAGTCATCGCCAGTCGTCCAGTTGTGTTCGTAAAGCGGCCAGTGCGCGAAAAAGATGTGTCTTTACCGAGCCTTCCGAACAGCCCATGGCCTGCGCGGTCTCGCTGCCGGAAAGGCCCTGAAGCTCGCGGAGCAGAAAGGCTTCCCGCTGCCGGGTGGGCAGTGCCCGTAGTGCCTTGCCCAGTGCTTTCCAAGCGCGTGCACGCTCGTCCGTTTCTGCGGGCCCCAGCGCAGTGTCCGGCACTTGCGCCATGGGGTCTTCCAAATCCTCGTCGCTGCGTGCGCCGAAGATCGCCATCACTCGGTGCCGCACATTCGCGCGCCGATGGCGGTCGGTGATGCGGCTGCGCAATACGCTGAAAAAGAGGGCGGGCCACTCGCTCTGCGGTCGCTCGCGATAGCCGAGAAAACCGATCATCGCGTCCTGCACAGCGTCCAATGCGTCTTCCCGATGGCCGAGGGCAAGCTCGGCCATGCGAAAGGCCCGACGCTCGACGCTGGCCAAAAAGCCATCAAGCGACAAGGACTGCGGGTCAGCAGGGGGGCTCACGAAGGGCGAGGGTCCGGTTCCGTCCATGGCAGCCTACAACGCGCGAGTGGGCACTTCGTTGACCGGCTTAGCCGCGACGACCCTGACGGCGGGCGCCAATGCGATCGGAGCGGCGTTCCAATCGGTCGCCGCGGACATCCAAGCGGTCGTCGATGCGGTCGCCGCGTGCGTCCAATCGGGCCGCTTTGCCGAAACGGCCGTTCGATGCAGCCCGGTCGGCGCGGTGGTCGAGATGCGCATCGATTCGGTCGCCACGGACATCCAGACGGTGGTCGATGCGGTCACCACGGGCTTCCCAACGATCAGAGATGGGGCCGGAGTGGCTGAGCGCAGGGCCGGTGAGCACGGCAAGGGCAAGAGCAAACAGAGCGGTGCGAGCGGTCATTGGGTTTCTCCGAGAACGGCGGTTGCCGTGCCCGCTAGAACGCTCTGCCATCTGGAGCGTTGACCCCCCTGATGCGCATGTTCATCTGCTGGTTATGATGGGGCGAAGACGGCCGCCGGCCGATGGGGGAACTGATGGACGGTTTTGTCGCGCTCTACATTTTCATGCTGGCTGCGTTTACCGGGCACGAGATCATTTCGCGCGTGCCGGTCATTCTGCATACGCCCTTGATGTCGGGTTCCAACTTCGTGCACGGCATTGTGCTCGTGGGCGCGATGGTGGCTTTGGCTCATGCCGACACGACGACCGAGCGCGTCATTGGATTTTTGGGTGTGCTTCTCGGTGCGGGCAATGCGGTCGGCGGCTATGTCGTGACCGAACGCATGCTTGAAATGTTCAAGTCCAGCCGTGGAGGCCAAGCATGAGCCTCGACAGCGTGTTGGATCTGCTCGCTAAGGCCAGCTACCTCGCCGCCGCGGCACTCTTCATTTTCGGCCTGAAGCGCATGTCGTCGCCCGTCACGGCGCGCCGCGGCATTCAGTGGGCCGGCGTGGGCATGGTGTTGGCCACGCTGGTGACGTTTGTTGCGCCCACCACGTGGGGCGCACACGGCATCGACGGATTGAACCTTGGCCTGATGCTCCTCGCGATCGCGCTGTCTTCAGTGTTCTGGCTATGGGGCAAGCGTGTGCCGCTCACCGACATGCCGCAGATGGTCGCCATCTTCAATGGCATGGGCGGTGGCTCTGCTGCGGCCATTGGTGCCGTGGCACTGGTGAGTGCGGCCAGTTTCGGCGGCACCTGCGACGCAGCGGCGATGGCGGCACACGACTGCCTTGATCCCACCAAGACAACTCTGGCCGTACTGGGCGCACTGATTGGTGCCGTGTCGTTCTCGGGCTCAGTGATTGCGTGGGCCAAGCTCGATGGCCGTATGGACAAGCGCTATGTCTTTCCAGCGCAGCAGATGTTCAACGCCGCGTTGACCATCGGCACCGTGGCCAGTGGTGCGGCACTGGTGCTGATGCCCGAGCCGTCGCTGCTGATGATCGCCGTGTTCTTTGGTTTGGCGCTGGTGCTCGGTATCGCCATGACACTGCCCATCGGCGGCGCCGACATGCCGGTGGTGATTTCGCTCTACAACGCGCTCACTGGTTTGGCGGTGGCGTTTGAAGGCTACGTGCTGCAGAACGAATCACTCATCATCGCGGGCACTGTGGTGGGTGCGGCAGGCATGCTGCTCACGCAGTTGATGGCGAAGGCCATGAATCGCTCCATTGGCAACGTGCTGTTCGGAAGTTTCGGTGCCACAGGCGAAGTGCAGGAAATCACGGGCGCCCAGAAGCCCATCGAAGCCACCGATGTGGCCGCGATGATGGCCTTTGCCGATCGCGTGGTGATTGTTCCCGGCTACGGCATGGCCGTCGCGCAGGCGCAGCACAAAGTGTGGGAACTCACACAAGCGCTGCAAAAGCGCGGCGTGCAGGTGAAGTTTGCGATTCATCCGGTGGCGGGCCGCATGCCGGGCCACATGAACGTGCTTCTCGCCGAAGCGGGTGTGCCTTACGACATCATCGCCGACATGGACGACATCAACCCGGAGTTCCCCATTACCGACATTGCGTTGGTGATCGGCGCGAACGACGTGGTGAACCCGGCAGCGAAGACTGATCCGGCTTCGCCGATCTACGGCATGCCGATTCTCGATGTCGTCGCCTCGCGCAATGTCATCGTGATCAAGCGCGGCAAGGGCACGGGCTTCGCGGGCATCGAGAACGCCCTGTTCTACGCCGACAACTCCCGCATGCTGTACGGCGATGCCAGCGGCGCCATTGCCAAGCTCATTGCTGGCCTAAAGGAATTGGACGGCGGCGGGCACTGACGCGAGCAACGCCCCGGACCAAGCGCCGGGGCGTTAGCGGTTCCACCACAGTGCTAAGCCAAGCGCGGCGCACAGCCAGAAAGCAGCGGCTGCATCCAGCCAGTTCGATGCGATTGCGGTAAACAGTGCTGGCCCCAGCCGAAGCGCTGACTCCCAAGGCAGCAGCCCAAAGGCCGGGCCGACAATGCCCGCAACGATGATCCAGTACGACAGGGCCATGCACACCAAAGTGAATGCCACCGTCGCTGCGGCGCGCGCGTTACCGGCAGGCACGCGCAGCAGTTGCATCAACAGGCTGGCATCTGCTGCCGCAATCACGACCATCCACGGCGAGGGCGCGGAAAACAGCAAACCTGCCGAAACCCAAAGCGCAGTCATGAGCGGGAGTGCGATGGACAGTGCGAGGACGGCCCACGGCCAAGGGGAGCTTGGTCGGGTAAGGCGAGCGTTCAAGAGGCAGACTTTGTGAAAAGACGGCGCAGCATAGCCGCTGCACTCACTGCGCTGGGCTAAAATAGGCCCAATACAGTCCTGATTCCGCGCCCCATGTACAGCCGCAGCAGTGAGCCCGTGAAATTTGAGCGCGATTGCGCTGCCGTTCTGGTGCCGCAGGGAGAGAAGGTGACCCTGCCCGCCGGTAGCGTTGGCTATGTCACGCAGGCCCTGGGTGGATCCTTCACGGTGTTCGTGGAAGGCAATCTGTTCCGTATCGCAGGTGAAGACGCGGATGCCATCGGCAAGGAGACCCCGGAAGCGCTAGAAGTCTCTGAGAATGCCGGTGACGACGAAATCGAAAAACTACTGTGGGAACAGTTGCGCACCTGCTTCGACCCGGAGATTCCGGTCAACATCGTCGAATTAGGTTTGGTCTATACGGTGGCTTTGGGTCGCCGCGAAGACGGTGAGCGCAAAGTGGATGTGCGCATGACCCTCACTGCTCCGGCCTGCGGGATGGGCGATATCTTGGTCGAAGATGTACGCAGCAAGCTGGAGCGCGTGCCCACCATCGTCGAGGCTGATGTTGAGCTGGTGTTCGATCCACCGTGGAATCAATCCATGATGTCGGAAGCGGCGAAGCTCGAAACCGGCATGCTGTAAGGCCTTGCCGTAGTTCCGTCAGATCCAGCGCGCGCGCTTCAGTACGGCAAACAGCGCCCCGCAGGCTACGCCCAGAGCACCAATCAGGATGAAGTAGCTGTAGGGGCCAGCCAGTTCAGGCATGTGCGTGAAGTTCATGCCATACCAACTGGCCACCAGCGTGGGTAGCGCAAGCAGCGCGGCCCAGCCGGCGAGGCTCTTCACGACTTCACCCTGTTGGGCCGTCACCAGCGACAGGTTGACCGACATCGCCGCACTGAGCATTTCGCGCATGGTGTCGGTGGCTTCGCTGACGCGCACCACATGGTCGTAAACGTCACGGAAGTAGACCTGCAACTCATCGCGCACCAAGTGCGGGTGGAAGCGGATGAGCTGGTTCAGCATATCGCCCAAGGGCGACACCGAAAGCCGCAAAGTGGTCAGGTCGCGCTTCAGGTCGTAAAGCTTACGAATGGTCTCGCGCTTGAACTCGCCATCGAAGATATCCGCCTCAATGGTTTCCAGCTCTTTGCGGTACTCCTCGACAATCGGGAAGTAATTGTCCACGGCATAGTCGAGCACGGCATAAAGCCCAAACGCCGCGCCCAAACGGAACAGCTCGGGATTAGCCTCGCAGCGCTCTCGCGCAGCGGCATAGGGCAGTGACGCGCCATGCCGCACGGTGATCAAGTAACGGGGCCCCACAAACACGTGAGTCTCGCCAACGCCGATATGGCAATCGGTGGTCTGGGCGGTGTGGATCACCAAGAAAAGTGCATCGCCGTAGGCTTCCACCTTCGGGCGCTGGTGCGCTTTCAGTGCATCTTCGACGGCCAGCGGATGCAAGCAGAATTCGTCTTGCAGCTTTCGCAGCAGGTCGGCATCCGGCTCGTAGAGGCCCACCCACACGAAACTCCCATCATCGACTTCAAGCGCATCACTGATGTCGTCGAGCGGGAGCTCGGCAACACGCTTGCCGTCGCGGTAGTGAATACAGGCCCGCACCATGTCGGCACGGGTACTGGGGTGCGTTGGGATGAGCGCGCTCATACCGGCATCATCCGGCGCGAGGTTGCCTCGCGGCAAGCTGCCTGAAGTGCTTCGAGAGCGCCCAATGCAGCGGGAGTAGCAGGAAGACCCATTCCACGTTCTGCTGCTTCATGAAGGGCATCAGCTTGAGAAATGCCCCGGTGCCAGCCAGCACCAGGACGGCCAGCAGTGCAATGGCGAAAAAGCGACCCGGTTCTTTCCCCAATGCCGCGCGAAATGCGCCGGGCAACAACAGCAACGCAAGGGGTGACAGCAGGAACAGATTCTCGTTGCCGTGCGCAAACGTGTGTGCCGTGCCCACCCAAAGGTAGGCCAGCACGAGCCCAGCGATCCCGCTGATGGCCCAGAACCCCGCGCCAAGCGCTGCAACCGTGCGCGGGGCACGACGCCCCAGCCACAGCAGGCCAAAAGCCAAAGCCAGTCCCGCCAGCATGGCTTCGATGCGCCACTGCGGGAACTCCGCAGGCGGTAGGGGCAGGCGATGCGGCAGGAGTGTTTCTTCGCTGCCGACCAAGGCGCGGCCATCGGCCCGTTTCACCGTGCGCAGGGCGTCGGCGAGCTGCATCGGAATGAAGCTCTCGTCCCAGCGTGACAGGGGGCGGTCGGCAGAAGCGGAAAGTCCGAGATGAAAGCCCACGCCCATCCACAGATCGGGCAGGGCCAAGCGCACGGCTTCCGTGCGGTAGGTGTTGCCTTGCGAACTGGCGGTCAGCGGTCGCTTGAGCAAGCCCGCTGTGGCTGAATCCAGTGCATCGCGCACACGCGTCGAACAGTTGTCGGTGAAGTAGCGATAGTCGTAGAACGCGTTCTCGGGGCGTGCATTCACGGCCAGCATGGCCGCGAGTGCTGCAGTTTCCGTCTCGTCCAAATTCAGCCATTGCACGGAAACACCACGGCCGCTTTGCCGGTAGCCCTCAAGATCAAGGCTCAGGGGCAGGGCAACAAGTCGATAGCGCATTTCGCCACGCACAAACCGTGCAACGAAATCGGGTTCTTCCGGATCGAAATAGCCGAAGTTGTAGCTGATGGGCTCGCTGCCATCGCCCGGATCGACCACCAGTGCGTTGTGCCCGAAGCGCTCGAAGAACACTTCGCCTGGCAGCATGGTCAACACGCCGATGCGTGTGGCCGCTGAGACCGACGTGCTGAGCAGCAGCAGGCAGAGCAGGGCGAGAAACCGACCCATGCGCTTCAGGTCACGATGCGGCATGCAATCGAACGCGCAGGCTGTGCAGGCGACGCTGGTCGGCTTGCATTACGGTGAAGTGGAAGCGGCCGCTGGTGTACTCCTCGCCCACTTCGGGCAAGTGGCCAATGCCGGCAGTCACCAAGCCGCCAATGGTGTCGAATTCATCGTCGGGGAAATCGGCACCGAAGCGCTCGTTGAAATCGTCGATGG
The DNA here is from genome assembly GCA_027483045.1 of Lysobacteraceae bacterium. Classification (GTDB taxonomy): domain Bacteria; phylum Pseudomonadota; class Gammaproteobacteria; order Xanthomonadales; family Xanthomonadaceae; genus Silanimonas. Next base: position 1,541 of record JAIXVL010000182.1, on the reverse strand, counting down.
CCGTCAGTGCTTCGACAACAAACTGGCCGTCACTTTGCGCAGCAATACCTGCCGATGCATCGGCAGCGTCATCGTGCTCGTCGTCGATCTCGCCGACGATTTCCTCGAGCACATCTTCGATGGTGATGAGGCCGGCCACACCGCCGTGTTCATCCACCACAATGGCCATGTGGTTGCGCGAGGAGCGGAATTCGCGCAACAGCACGTTCAAGCGCTTGCTTTCGGGAATCAAGACCGCCGGACGCAACAGATCGCGGATGTCCTGAACAGCGTTATCAGCCACGATGCCGCGCAGAAGGTCTTTGGCCAGAAGGATGCCCACGATCTCGTCGCGGTCTTCGCCGTGCACCGGAAAGCGCGAATGGCCGCTCTCGACCACGTACTTCATCAGGTCGAGCAGCTTGCCGTCCGAGGGCAAGGAGACCATTTGCGCGCGCGGCACCATCACGTCGGCCACGGTCATGGCCGACACCGCCAACGCACCTTCCAGCATGCGCAGCGTGTCGCCTTCAATCAGGCCGTTGCTGCGCGCATCGCGCAGGATTTCGATCAGGTCGTCGCGGGTCTCCGGTTCTCCGGAGAAGGCGTGAGACAGACGCTCAAGCCAGGATCGCTTTTCGGGAAGGGGACTACTGTCGTCCTCAGACATTGCGTATTGAGCTTGCTCCCGACGGGGAGCGCAGGGCGAGGAGTGTATCGGAAACGGATGAACGCTCTGTGGCGTTCCGGCTTGGGCCTAGCGCTCGGCGTAGGGGTCTGGGATGCCCAAACCCGCCAAAATGCGCCGCTCTCGCGCTTCCATGGCCTCGGCCTCGGCGTCGTTTTCGTGGTCCAAGCCCAGCAGGTGAAGGCACCCGTGCACCACTAAATGCGCGTAGTGGTGGGGGAGTGGCTTGTCTTGACTGATCGCTTCTAGGGCGACGACCGGAGCGCAGATCACCAAATCGCCGAGAAGCGGCGAACGCACCCCCGCCGGCAACTCAATGGGGAAGCTCAGCACGTTGGTGGCGTAGTCCTTCCCGCGGTAGTCGCGGTTGAGGGCACGCCCCTCGGCAGAATCGACAAAGCGCACCGACAGTTCGGCCGCGCGTCGGTGGCCCGCCAAAGCGGCGGATGCCCAGCGGCGAACGCTGGCGGCGGACGGTAAACCTTTCCGTGGCAAACCGTAGCTGACATGGATGGTGGAAGTGGGCATGGGCGCGCTCGAAGATGTTTTCGCGGGAATCAGCTGCCATCCGCGGCAGTTTCGTTGTCGCGACGTTCGTAGGCACGCACGATTTTCGCTACGAGCGGGTGGCGCACCACGTCTTTGGCCTCGAAGAATGTGAAGCTGATGCCCTCCACGTCCTTCAGCACTTCGACCGCATCGCGCAGGCCGCTCTTCTGGTGTTTAGGCAAGTCGATCTGCGACAGATCGCCGGTGACGATGGCCGTGGTGCCGAAACCGATGCGCGTCAGGAACATCTTCATCTGCTCTACAGTCGTGTTTTGCGCCTCATCCAAGATGACGAATGCATCGTTGAGCGTGCGGCCGCGCATGT